>JACPTA010000172.1 GCA_016193005.1 Nitrososphaerota archaeon
GCCTACTCGTTTCTTTCACCAGCTCGGCGGGAAGGATGGGAGGCGGTGGTGTGGCAAGCTCGTTCTTCCTTGCGTTGTCAAGCTTCTGCTTGTATCCCACCGATGTCAGCCAGTCGCGAATTGGCTGCTTGTCGTAACTCTCCTGGGTCTTGCCAGGTTCATACGACTCTCGGGGCCAAAGCCTGAACTCGTCCGGGCCTATTGCGTCCGCGAGAAGGATCGCCCCGCTCGAATCCCTCCCAAACTCGACCTTCAGGTCCGCGAGAATGAAACCTGCGTTGTGAGCCGCAGCAGCTATCATGTTGTAGATTGAGATCGAGCTCTCCTTCAACCGCCTCAGCTCAAACTCGCTCATCGTTCCAGCAGCGATTATCTGATCCTCAGTAATCGGCTCGTCCTTGACCTCCGACTTGGTCGTCGGGTCAAAGTAGGGCGCGGGAAGACTGCTGGCCAATACTCTATCAACCTGGAGGTCTACCTCGCCCTTCATCAGTCGGTCGTAGAGGCTCCCGTAAAGGTAGCCCCTCACGACGCACTCGACGGGTATTATCGCCACCTTCTTCACAACCATCATGTTCGGGCCCTCGAGCCGTATCATATGGTTCCTCACTCCCAACGTCTCGAACCAGAACGCGGAGAGCTTGCATAGCACCTCGCCCTTCCTCGGGATGGAAGTGGGAAGGACGACGTCGAACGCCGAGACGCGGTCGGTGAAGTGGAAGAGGATCTTCCCCTCACCGATATCGTAGAGGTCTTTGACCTTGCCCGACCGGATGAACCTGCCAGGCGGGTTCACACCCAGCTTCTCCGCATCGCTTCGAGCCTTTCGCTGATTCGAGGGTCGCCTAGCGCGAGAATCTCGGCGGCAAGGATTCCGGCATTCCTTCCATTGTCCACGCCGACGCTTGCGACCGGGACTCCCGGTGGCATCTGGACGATTGAGAGGAGAGAGTCTAGACCGTCCAATTTGACGGCTACGGGCACGCCTATTACCGGCCTCAGTGTGATCGATGCGATCACCCCAGGAAGATGTGCAGCAAGGCCCGCGATTGCTATGAATACCTTCGCTGGGGAGCCTGCGACGTATTCGTGAAGACCCTTCGGATTTCTGTGCGCAGAGAGATACTTGACTTCGTGTGGCACTCCAAGGTCTGAGAGCACTTTCGTGACCTCATCGATGATCGCTAGGTCACTCTTGCTCCCAGCTATCACTGCTACGGTTACTACCTCTGACATCTACTTTCCTGGCACCCCCCTGCAGTCGTTCCTGCCGACCTCCAGAATCCGGCATGGCCCTGCCTTCCCAGAGCGCTCATCTCCCTCATGATTCATCACCCAGGCACCCTCACGAGGTCTAGTATCAATCCCTTCCTCAAGGTCAGCCAAGCCGCGTAACCGACACGGACGGCTGGCCCGATCCTCAGAGACTCTCAGACCAATTCGGAAGGTATCCCTCATGCCGTCTCTCGTCCCCTGAACCTGAGGACGCGCTGTTCTGTTACGATGGTTCCCAAGGGTACGTCGAACTCCTCGTTGGGCACTCTGTCAACTCTCTGCGCCTCGAACGCCAGCCCTGTGGTTGGAATGTCGTTCTTCAATTGCCCAAGAGCCTTGTCGAAGTATCCCTTCCCGTGCCCTATTCGGAATCCCCTCTCATCCCACGCAACGAGGGGTACCAGGATCAAACCTGCCTCTTCGAGAGGCACAATCCTCAGGAACTCGCTTCTCGGCTCCCTTATCCCGTAGTGCCCCTCACCCAGCTCGGAGAGGTCGCGAAGCTCCGAGAAGAGCAGCTCTGTCCTCGTTTGGTCCACGATGGGGACCAGAACCCTCTTCCCAAGGCGCAGCGAGGTGCTGATTACCTCGTCCGTCTGCACCTCGTCTTTGGTTGAGACGTATGATGCGAGTACCTTGGCTCTCTCGAACTCCCCGAGGGAGCGCAGTTTCTCTTGAACTCTACCACTCAGCAGCTTTATCTCTTCTCGATCCATGGAGCGTCTGGTCCGGAGCGCTGCCTCTCGCAGCGCCTTCTTCGCGTTCCCGCCACCCATCGACCCCATGCTTCTCATTGATCAGCCCCCCTCTGCATAGCGGTTGCACGAACGGTGTTCTCCAGAAGCATAGCAATCGTCATCGGACCCACTCCTCCTGGTACCGGCGTAATGTGCGAAGCTTTCTTCGAGACTTGGGCGAAGTCGACGTCCCCGACCCACCCGCCATTGATTCTGTTCATTGCGACGTCGATAACGGTTGCCCCTTCCTTGACCATATCCGCTGTGACTACGAACTGCGGTCGCCTGCCGACGGCCGAGACAATAATGTCTGCATGAGAAGTTATTCTTGGGATGTCGGTGGTCTTGGAATGGCAGGACGTAACCGTGGCATCCTCAGCAAGGAGGAGGTGGAGCAGGGGTTTCCCGACGAGGCTACTTCTGTTGATGATCACGGCGTTTGAGCCCTTGATTCGGACGTTGTAGCGGTGCAGGAGGGTCATTATCCCCAACGGCGTGCATGGAACCAGGGAAGCCTGGTTGTAGAATAGTCGGCCCATGTTCGCGGAGGTAAGGCCGTCTACATCCTTCTGAGGGTTGATCTTTTCTATCATCTTCATTGCATCAAGGGCAGACGGTAAAGGCATCTGGAGAAGTATCCCATTCACCCTCCTGTCATTATTCAGCTCCTCGAGGAGCAGAGTCAGGGTCTGTTCGTCCGTATTGGCTGGAAGCTCATGGTTCTGTGAACTGATCCCCACCTCCTGTGCTGCCTTGTGTTTGTTCCCAACGTATAGCTTGGATGCTTGGTCGTTCCCAACGAGGATGGTGGCAAGCAGAGGCTCGACTCCTTTTTCCTTCATCGATTGGACTCTGCTCTTCAACCCGTCCTTTATTTCGGCGGCAACCGCCCGACCGTCCATTATCGTGGCAGTCAACGAGAGACCACGACCCTCCTCCCCGATAGGCTCACCTTACCTTCGACAATGAGCTTGATCGCCTTCGAGTAGAGTCTGTGCTCCTCCTTGAGGATCCGGTCAGAGAGAGACTCTTCCGTGTCGTCATCCTTCACCTCCACAGCC
>JACPTA010000173.1 GCA_016193005.1 Nitrososphaerota archaeon
CTCTTTTCATTCCTGGAGGCTCTCTCAGGGAACGGCCTTTTTGGCTTCTTGGGCGAGATGATTATGGAGCCACTCGGCTACATCCTCCTCTTCGCCTTCGCAATCTATTTTGCGAGGAGAGGTGGATAGCTTGCTCTACTTTGACGCCTATGGAGGATATGGCGCTGCGCCGACGGACATCGCGGGGCAAGCTGCCGAGACTCTCTCGCTCATACTGATCGTGCTCTCATTGCTCGTCGTCGCTCTCCTCTCGTACAGGGTTAAGACCGTGAAGAGCTTTCAGTTCGAGATGTTCATCTTCGTGCTGGTCTTGTCGCTGTCTGAAGTTCCGAGAATCTTAGACAGTCTCGGCTTCATCCAGACGGCGAGCGTGGAAGGCCTCGGTTTGCTTCTCCACACCGCCTCGATGATCTTCCTGGCGGGTTTCATCCTGATCAGGGTCTTCAGATTCTTCAAGCTAGGTAAGTAATCTTGGCGATGGAAGACACAAGATTCGAGAACATTCTGTTGGAAGCGATCAACGAGGCTCTGGTGAAGGTCTTTGGGAGCGAGACGAGCAGGTCAGTCCAATTCTACATCGACCCGAACATCGCCCTAGTTGACCCCAACGCGTATGCCAACTCCCTTGAGAAGATGTTCAAAGACGGAGCGAAGGTGGTACTCGAGGCGATCATCGAGGCCCTTCGTGAGAGGACCGGGCGACCAGGGACCGGTCCAAAGAATTTCGGCGACGCGATCTCTTCGCTCAAGAACGACTTGAAGTAAGTTCGCCCAGAACACCGAATGCTGTCTCAAGCGGAGTTCGAGGTTGGATTGGGTCGTCCAGAATCTTATAGAGTAGCCTTCTGATACGGTGCTCCAGGCTTGAAGACGTACTGCATCTCCCACTCGAAGGATGTCGACGGCCTGGCCTCCGCTGCGATGGTTCAGGCAGCTAGAGGAGGGGGCTTCGCCCTCACCGATTACGATGGCCTGATGTCCGAACTGGATGCGATTCCAGACGGTGTTGAAGATTTCATCCTGTGTGACCTTGGTACTGACCCGACGAGGTTCGGTTCGTTCGCGAGAAAGCTTGCGACACTATCGAGAAGAATCAGCGTCACGTACGTGGACCATCATTATCTTAGCCCTCAAGCGAAGACGATGATCAGGAAGAGCGGAGTAAAGTTGGTACACAACTCGAATGAGTGTTCCGGGTCCCTGACATTCAGATTCTTCAGAAAGGAGCTCCCGCCCGAGGCGAAGGTCCTTGCCCTCTACGCCGCCATCACAGACTACACGGATGGCTCGCCAATAGCAGTAGAGATCATGGAGAGGTACGACAGGCAATTGGTTCTCTTCGAGGCAACCCTCCTCTCGCTCGCTGTCGCTAACAGGGGGAAAGACCGGGAGTTCCTGAGAACGCTCGTGAGCGAGTTGGCCCTGATGAAGAACCCGCACGCGATCAGTGATCTGCCACGCGCCGCCTTGGAGCAGGCTGAGATACTCCATGGCCTTTCGAAACTCGTCATGAAGGAGGGTAAGGTCATGGGGAAGATCGCCTACATGGAGACTGACCAGCACTCGACGGGAAGCGTGGCGAAGCTGCTCTTGGGTGCGAATGACGTCCCCCTCGGAGCAGCGTTTCGGACGAAGGGTCGGGGAGGATGGTGCGAGGTGAGCCTCCGAGCAACATCCGCCGTCAAGGTCCATCTGGGAAAGGCGATTGGTGAGATCGCAGAAAGGTACGGCGGGAACGGAGGCGGCCACACGGTGGCAGCAGGCTGCTCCATACCGAAGGGAAGAGTCATGGATGTTCTAGAAGAACTCAACGGACGCCTCTAGCCTACCTTTCCTCCTTCACACGGCAGGTTACGACGATTGCAGCTCCCAATTGGGTGGCCTTAATCGCAACATCAGGAAAATAACTACCGAGGAGCTGGACCATCGTGCGGTTGTCAAGGGTCAGCAGGTACGTCTGGTATAGCGAAGCGAACCCGAGGCCGGACCTTCCTCCAGTCAAGAGGCCAATCAAGGGAACAGCTGCACGAAGGTAGACCGCCATGATGAGCGACCTGATCGCGGAGGTAGGCTTGCCCAGATCGCAGAACCCAAACCTTCCGCCTCTGACGATCACCCTGCGTATCTGCTGCAGTGTGGCCTGCAGGTCTCTAGCGTCCCTGAGCGAGAACCCAGCCACCACACCGTCGAAGACCCCATCTCTGAAGGGCAGCGACTCGAAGGTCGATTGAACTTTGTCAAAGGGAGGTGCCGAGTGAAGCATCGTCCTGGAGACGTCGAGAAGAACCGGTCGTCCGCCTGCGGCAGACACGATTGCCGCCATGGTGCCCGGTCCACTCCCTAGGTCCAAGATTGACGAGCCTCCCCTTACAGCGAACTTGACGACCTGCTCTCGCATCTCCTTGTCCGAGAACAGCGCAATTCTTCTCGAGCCTTTTTCGTATATTGGGACAATCCCTTCAAGAGAATCCACCACGGACCGCCACTTTCCTTGAAGGCCCGGTCGCCTTGATTTCCTACCTGATGGTGTCAAACCTCTTCATGGTGGTTGCGATATGCCTTACCACGTCTGAGGCCGTGATGTGGAGACCCAGCTCCTGAGTCGCCTCGGCCCCTGCCGAGCCGTTGAGGAAGGCAGAGCATGAGGCGGCATCGAAAGGCTCCATGCCCTTGGCCAGAAGCCCTGACGTCACGCCCGTCAGGACGTCTCCCGTTCCTCCCACGGTCATGGAGGGAGAATGCGTCTCGTTGAGAGCTACCCTTCGACCATCGCTCACAACGTCAGTCGGTCCCTTCAACAGGACCGTCAGGCCATGCTCTCTGGCCGCGTTCGAGACTGCGGAGACTCTAGCTTCTAGGTCTGCGGAGAGCTTGGTTGCAAAGAGGCGCTCGAATTCTCCGGCGTGAGGTGTGACGACCGCCCGGTCAACCTTCACCACCTTCAAAATTGGGGGTCTGAGGGCGTCCGCGTCCAGAACCATGCTCTTGCACTTGTCATTGAGCTGGGACACACCATTCTCGATGTCCTTCTCGTTCTGGTAACCAAGGCCGGGGCCTATGGCTATGGTATCGACGTCGGGTATCCAAGACTTGAGCTTGGCCACATTACCCCTGGTTAACTTTGCATCGGGGAGCGGGAACACTATCAAGTCGGGTGAGAGGGCCCGTACGGCAGAGGCGATGACGTTCGGAACGGCGAGGTAGACCAGGTCGAGACCAGTTCTCATGGCAGCCATAGCCGCGAAAAAGGGCGCGCCGTGGTATAGCCTGCTGCCCCCGATTACGCAGACGACACCGTTCATCCCCTTGTGGGAGTCCCTCTTCCGCGGTGGGATTCTCTTGGCCACGTATTCTGCGTCTATGGTCAACCTTTCCATGCTCTCACCAAGCTAGAAGGTGTAGTGCTTCGCGGCCTTTTCCAGAGTCACGAGCGACTCGATGGGGCAGTTCAGATTGAGCTTGCTCTTCAGCTTCGCAATCGACTGGTCCATCGCGGCTATCGTGAATATGCCAACAATCCTCGCCTTTGCCCTCTCTGCAAGCCTTGCCAGGGCATCGATTGTGATTCCGGATCTTATGAGATCGTCTACGATTAGCACATGCTCCCCCTTCTTGAGCGATTCTCTGGCTATGTAGAGATACTTCACCGCGTCTGGAGAGTAGACAATCCTCTGCTCGTAGAACTGGTCAATCCCGAGGTCCCTCTCTTCCTTAGCGATCACCACGTCCGCGTTGAATTCTCCTGCTATCTCGACGGCCAGAGGCACGCCGTCGACCTCCATCGTCTGCACCTTCTGAACCTGGGAGGGACCAAATTCGCTGTACACGACCTTTGCTATCTGTCTCAGGAGCCCGACGTCGCTGATCACTTTGGTCATGTCGTAGGCACCCTCGTTGGTGACTCGAATCCTCTCAGCTATCATCTTGCGCAGCACCTTCTCCCTGAAGACTGCGACAAACTTCTCGGAGCGGGATGAGCTCGGGAGTACGTGACCCCTCACATACCTGCTCAGGATCGGAGCTGAGAGCCCCAAGATCGAAGAGAGCTCCCTGTAGCTGTAGCTCTCTTTCAGGGTAGCCAGGAGCTCGACCGAAGATATCCTTGACTTGACGTCGGCTACCCTACTCATTTCATCTTCTCCTCCGAATGTTGCCTCAAACTAC
>JACPTA010000178.1 GCA_016193005.1 Nitrososphaerota archaeon
ATCTACAAGGTCGTCGAATCGGTACCTGAAGTAGTCGATAGCCTTGTGGTCAGCCTTGAGTATTTTGGGAGTCAGACGTACATGCCACTATTTGTTGTCTTGAAAGATGGTCGTAACCTGAGCGACTCATTGGTTTCGAGGATCAAGAAAAGGGTCCGAACGGACTTGTCACCAAGGTTTGTCCCTGATGACGTAATCGCGGTACCAGAGATCCCTACCACCCTCAATGGAAAGAAGCCTGAGGTGCCGATACGAAAAATCCTTCTCGGTTCACCCCCATCCAGAGCGCTCAACCCGGATTCGCTCAAGAACCCAGGCGCGATAGAGTTCTTCGAGAATTTTTCCGTTGCGCTGAATGCGAGAATGCGCGCGAAAGCACGGTGAAGAGTCTAAAGGAAGGCCAGTCCTAACTCTTATACGGGAGAGGAGGTAGAAGGGACACTATTGAGCTCCAGAATCTCGACCTACAGAGGAGTCGAGATATCGTCCGAGGAGATGAAGGCGGGCAGGTACCTGCTCACGGATTACGAGACTGAGCTGAGGTATTCCTGGAGCTCGGGCGTAGCGATTGGAAGGTTCCTTGCCGGGCTCAAGAAGGCTGAGGTCTGGGGCAGGAGGTGCGACAGGTGCAAGAGGGTGCTTGTGCCCCCGCGCATGTACTGTGAATTGTGCTTCAGACCAAACGATCATTGGGTCAGGTTAGGAGATACTGGAAGGGTGAATACTTACTCGGTGAGTCATGTCAACGCAGATGCGAGCAGGAGAGAAGAGCCGATTGTGGTTGCAGTCATCGAGATAGACAGGGCAAGTCCCGGCATGGGAATCCTTCACCTAATCGGCGAAGCATCTCCTGACCACGTGAGAATCGGGATGCCAGTGAAGGCCGTGTGGAGAGATGCGGACGAGAGGACTGGCGCGATAACTGACATCAGGTACTTCAGACCCTCAAGCCATGGAGAGAGATGAAAACAGATGCCCATCCAGGAGAGAATCGACTCCGTCGATAGGGTCAGGCAGTGGACAGACACGATCCCCCTCAAGTACGTGTACACGGCTGGAGTGGCCGGACAACTCTTCTTCGAGTGGCTGAAGAAGGGAAAGATAGAAGGTTCAAGGTGCGACACGTGCAAAGTCACCTACCTGCCGCCGAGAATGTACTGTCCTCAGTGCTTCCTCGAAGTCCACTCTTTCGTCCATTTGGCGAATCTTGGAAAGGTCGCAGCTCTTACGTCGCTGGGGGACGCCGGGCCGAAGTACGCCTTCGTCACCTATTCAGGGGTAAGGGGAGGAATCCTTCACAGAGTGTTCTCCGGAAAAGCCAGGATGGGCGCCAAGGCAGTTGCGATTTTCAAACCAGAGCGAGAGAGGAGGGGCTCAATCCTTGACATCGTCGGCTTCAAGATTCTCTAGCTCAGGCTCGATCATGCCCGCTGCCGGAGTGATAGCGCTGCTGATAGAGCGCCGATCCTCGAGAGCCGACCGTCGGATGAGCCGCAGATTATCACTGCGTCACCTTCCGATGGCTCGAGATCGTTTCTGAGCATTCTCCACGCGTCGTCTGGATACTCGCTCTCGCAGTCCCTTGAGCCTCCAGGAACCTGGAATTTTCGACTCCGGATGACGAATGTCGTTGCGCCGTCTGCACCGGCCTTGATTGCCGCATCTCTCTGCTCGATCCCGTTTGTGACTCGGTGTGCGGCTCCTCTCACAACGATTCCGACCTGGTGCTCTCCTACGGTTAGGGGTGTCTTCCTCATCGCCATCATCTCCGATATCGAGCTCTTCAGTTCGGAGTACAACCGTTCACCCTTGCTGGTGAGCGCGCATCCAGACGCAGAGACGATGATGTATCCTTCCCGCTTCAGCCTCGTTAGCACAGTTCTGATTGCGCCTTCGCCCAGACCTGTACTCTTTGCGAGTGCCTGTCTGCCGATTGCGGAAGACTGACCCACTGCCTGGATGACCAGAAGGAGATGGTAGGGCGCGAAGGAGGGGAGCGGCCCCGGGACTTTCTGCTTCACGACCTTTAGCAGACCGCCTAAGCGCGACAACCTTCTCACGGCGGGTACGATGGCCCCTACTTTTATCATATGCGCGACGGTGAACCAAGGCCGTTCACGGGTGGGATGAAAGCGGGCCCTCCACCCAATCCGTAGGCGTTTGAATACACGAAACCGCTTCTAATCAAGAGGCTTGGCATCCTCGCAATGAGAAGCCCGCCCCCGGACAGGGGGTCGTCACTCGCTCAGCTGAGACCTCTGCCATCGCTCGGGGCGATGGTAAGTGAAAGTGTTGAAGCGGGAAGCCAACGGCCGAAGCGGTTGGAGGATGTCACGCGATCGACGCGGAGGTAACCGAGAGTGTTGGAGATGATTGGTTATGGCTCTGTCCAATCTACGGGACAAGGTGTCCCTTCGACATGACTTGCTCCCTTCTCCTCAAAGGATTAGTCTCGTCGGGACGTTCCTCCTCACGGCTTCACGCGAGAGCCCGATGCGCACGAACCAGAGATGCGCCCGTTTGTCGGCAATCCACCGACGAGCTTGGCAGCACACTCCTATCCCCGCATTTCACGAGGGGAGTCATTGAGACAGTTTCGGAGAGTGCATCCTATTGCCAGCATGGTTTTACCCTTGCCATCGGAACTCCTTACCAACATCGCATCCATCAGAGACGGATGTTCATCCGACGATTGCCTATACAGACAGTCGAGGTGCGTATTTAACCGCCCATATTCCGAGGACTGGATGGAACCTTGGTTATTAAGGGGACTCGGTCAGTTGCGAGATAATGCCCCAACCGGTGATCATCTCCGCATGCAGGACAGCAATAGGTAAGTTCGGACGAGGTCTCGTGGGCGTTGCTGCGCCTCGATTGGGAGCTGCTGTTGTAAAGGAATCGATGAACAGGGCGGGCATCTCGAGTGAAGAAGTGGAGGAGGTCATCATGGGGAACGTTCTATCATCGGGCCTGGGTCAAAACCCGGCACGGCAAGCGGCGATATTCGCGGGGGTGCCGCTCCACGTCGGGTCCCTGACCATGAACAAGGTATGCGGTTCCGGGCTGAAGGCGATAATGTTGGGGGCGCAGGCCGTGAAGGCGGGCGACGCTGACGTGATCGTCGCGGGAGGGATGGAGAGCATGAGCAATTCCCCGTATCTGGTAAGAAACCTTCGATGGGGACTCAAGTACGGGGACGCCAGACTGATCGACGCAATGATCAACGACGGGCTTTGGGACATCTACAACGAGTTCCACATGGGGATGACAGGGGAGCTGATTGCCCAGAAGTACGGAATCTCGCGCACTCAGGCTGACGAGTTCGCGTTCAAGAGCCACATGAAGGCGAGTCATGCAATAAAGGAGAGACTCTTCGAGGAAGAGATCATCCCGGTTGAGATAGAAAGAGAGTCGGGTGAGACAGTTCTCTTCGAGACTGACGAATGCGCAAGAGCTGACACTACCGTGGAGAAACTATCGAGACTGAAGCCAGTCTTTAAGCCTGACGGGATCCTGACGGCTGGGAATTCTTCCCAGCTCAGCGATGGAGCGGCTGCCACTGTCGTGATGTCTGAAGACGGTGCCAAGAAGAGGGGAGTCAAGCCGCTCGCAAGGATAGTTGGTTACGAGACCGGAGGCATGGAACCCGAACTCGTGATGGAAGCACCTATCCCCACCGTGAGAGCGTTGCTGAAAAAGCTGAGGCTAGAAGTTGATGACATCGACCTCTTCGAGCACAACGAAGCGTATTCGACTGCGTCTATCGTGGTGAGGGAGCAGCTGGGGGTCAGGGAGGACAGGTTCAACGTGAACGGCGGAGCCGTTGCTCTGGGTCATCCGATTGGATGTTCAGGCGCGAGGATAGCCACGACTCTAGCCTACTCTCTCAAGAGGACGGGTAAGAAGCGGGGGTTGGTCACGCTCTGCCTGGGCGGGGGGAACGCGGTGGCGATGGTCATTGAGGCTTAGAGTCCTCCCTCAGCTTCCTCCTCAAGACCTTCCCAATTAGGGTCTTTGGAAGGTCGTCAACGAAGACCATGCTCCTCGGCACTTTGTACTTCGCCAGCCTCTGGCTGCAGAACTCGATTATCTCAGATTCCGTAATCTTTCCCTTACTCTCCTCCTTCAAGACCACATGGGCTCTCACGGCTTCTCCCTTGTACTCGTCGGGCACTGCGAAGACAGCGGCCTCCTTCACAGCCTGATGTTCGAAGAGCACCCCCTCAACCTCTCTCGGATAGACCTTGAATCCTGCTACGTCGATCATGTCCTTCTTCCTGTCGACTATGAAGAAGTAACCGTCCTCGTCCATCCTCGCAATATCACCAGTGATGAGCCATCCGTCCCTGAGCACCATCCCAGTCTCGTCGTCTCTCTTCCAGTAGCCAAGCATCACCTGCGGGCCTTTCACCGCCAGCTCTCCGTCCTCGTTCGGTCCGAGAAACCTCTCGGGGTTCTGCATGTCCACAATCGCCGCGTCCGTGCCGGGGACCGGCACCCCGATCGAGCCTTCCTTTGCGAGTCCCTCCTCGAGCGGGTTGCAATGAGTTACCGGGCTAGCCTCGGACAGCCCATATCCCTCGACGAGCCTTCCACCCGTTATTTCGTTGAACTTGCGCATCACGGCAGTAGGGAGGGGTGCGCCGCCTGATACGCAGGCCTTGACAGAACGGAGGTTGTACTTGGAGACGTTGGGATTGTTGATAATTGCAACGTACATCGTAGGCACCCCGCAGAACCAGGTGATCTCCTCCCCTGCGATACAGTGCATGACTTCCCTTGCATCGAATCTCGGGAGGAGGACGATCTTCGACCCTGCGTAGAGGGGACCGTTCATTGTTGCAGTCATCCCATAAATATGAAAGAGCGGGAGAACGGATAGTGAGACATCTGTGTCAGAGAGGGGGAGCGTGTTCGCAATCATCACGGCATTCGAGTACAGGTTGTAATGGGAGAGCATGGCACCCTTCGATAGCCCGGTCGTTCCACCAGTGTACTGGAGGAGGGCGACGTCCCTCTCCGGGTCCACCGAGGCGTACTCCTCAACTGGTTTGTGCGAGCCGATCAGCTCTCTGAAACCTAGCGTGCCAGCCCGCTTCACGCTCCTGACGCCAGCGAGAGGGGCGAGAGTCCTCTTGAGCGCCGGCAGGTAGTCAGTCACGCTAGTGGCAATCACTGCCTTGAGTGAGAGCCTACTCCTACACCCTTCGAGGCTTGCGAAGAGGTCATTACCCCGAACTACATCGTTGGCCGCAACTATCACAGAGCTCCCCGAATCCGAGAGCTGGTGCTCCAGCTCCCTCTGTTTGTAGAGGGGGCTACAAGTTACTACAATCCCG
>JACPTA010000197.1 GCA_016193005.1 Nitrososphaerota archaeon
AAGGCGACAGGTGGAAGAAGGACCGGAGCCATGATCTCAATGACTCTTGCAGTGGCTCTTCTCGGTGTCCTTCCAGTTCTCGGGGGAACAAACCCTGCACTGGCAGCGGCAGACTCAGTGGCGTACAATAATCTCAAAGTCTTGGTCCATACAACTGACAATTTCCCTGCCACCTACGTGTTCTCAGCTTACAATTCTTCAGGCTGGCTGATAGCTTGGTCCCAGAGCAATTACCCAACATCCTCGTTCGAACTTCCCAGCGCGACGTACCTCATCACGGTCAACGCTTTCCAGCAGGACTATTACGGCTGCTACGCCTACGCGGTTCAAGCGACAGCCTCAAGTTCGGTGACCGCTGCCGAAGTCGAAGGTGGCACGCCAGCGGTGATGCCACCATGTCAGTCGTACGCGCCGAGATCTGAATACGGGTACTTCCTCCAAGCGGTATCCGACTCCACCACGCTGAGCATCAATACTCAGCCCCTGTCGCAGACTTCGTCTCAGCTATCTATTCGTGTCGAGTATCCCAACGGGACAGCGGCGTCTGACGTTTCGGTATCGGCGTACATAGTGGGAGCGTCCTACTGGTGGGGAGGCTACGAGAGCAACTTCGTCATGTACTCCCAAACAGGGCCGGACGGCTTGGCCAACCTTGTCGTACCCAGCGTTCCGGTGCAGCTCACGGCTTGGAAATCTATCCCCGTCGAACTTCCAAAGAACGAGACAACTGTCCAGACAATCGTGGCCGGCGAGAAAGTGAATGTTACTGTATATTGGCAGCCGATGTATGTCAGCTTCGGTAGCTCGGCCTTGATAGTGCCTCCCCAGAGCAGCGCGACGATGACGATTCATTACCAGCAACCAAACTACTGGCCAATGCCCTACGAAGTCCAAGGCAAGGGAGCACCGGTTCGAGATGCGGGCGCTCTTCCGGGAACGACCATGGGAGGACTCCCGCCTTATCCTCAGGCTCAGGATGGCCTTGGATTTGGTGGAGCGCTACCTGGAATCGTTCCTACCCTTCCATCCGTCCAGATCTCACCTCTAACACAGTCAGGCACCACATCTGCAGACTCACCGTTCGGAAGCGTGCCGATGCTAGCGGTTGCGATCGCAGCGTTGGCAGCAATCGCACTAGCTTCGGTCAGCCTTGCCATCACCATCAGGCGGAAGAATTAGAACTTCTTGGCGCAGACCCTCTAGACCACTCGATCATGCACCTCAATTGCGCTCGCCCGCACAGAGCTGAACGGATTGTAGTTGTGAGTGCGCAAGAGTTAAACTCGCCTGTCGCCGCGAAAGTGACGTGCGTTCATCAAGAACCCGGAACTCCGCCACGTTCGGAGTGAGAATAAAACGCAACGCCCCGGTGAAACTCCATCGATTCACGGATTACTTCAAGGGCTTCGAGAAGGTCGGCGCGGTCCGCGCCCTCTTCGGTAACAAGACTGAGAAGGTCTTGAGTCGACTAAAGGTCGAGTTCTTCTCCTCACGTTTCGGATACATGGGTGTGAGCGACTTGGACGGGCACTTGCTCGTGAGTACCCACCACCTAAAGAACAGTGATCTCCGAACGCTATACCTTGATGTCGTCCACGAATTGCATCACGTAAAACAGTTCATGGATGGAAAGAAGCTCTTCATCGATAGGTTCGAGTACGTCGACCAACCTACGGAGGTCGAGGCGTACAAGGCGACCGTCAAGGAAGCGAAGCGAATGCACATGTCGAACAAGGAGATTATCGAGTACCTAGCTGTTGAGTGGAACACGCCCGAGCAGCAGAAGAGGCTTGTCAGGAAGATGGGACTGTCATGAAGGGCCGCTCGTCCAAGTCACGAGGACGGGACGGATTGAGGATTTAGCCAAGCATTGAACTATTGGTCTGAAGGGATCTGACGGGTGGGCTTGTCGTGGTCGACGCTGAGCTCAGCTCGCGGATGAGAACATGACCTCCTCTTCACAACCGATATATTCTCAACGAATCACGCAGTGGAATTCTCACGAATGGGACTAGTAAGAGCGAATGGTATCTGAAACAAAAACAGCCTGGTACTGGACGCTGCTCCCCATAAACGCGTCCTTCGGAGCAGTGGGAACTCTCATCCCCCTCTTCATACTCTCTCTGGATGGAACGGTGATTGACGTTGGGTTGGCCGCCTCGGCCTTCAACCTCGCCCTGATTCCGGGCGCGCTGATATGGGGTCGCCTCATCGACCTGTTCCAGCGCCGGAGGGCTTTCATTCTCTACCCCTCTCTGGCCGAGGGTCTGATTCTTCTCGCGTTCTACTTCGTCAACGGCCTGGCGGAGACGACTGTTCTCTACTTCCTCTTCGGATTCGTCTTTGTTGCGCTGGCTCCCGCTGTGAACATGCTCCTGATGGAGACTGCACCGAAGCAGTTCTGGCCCACCGCATTCGCGAAATCCTCGACCATCATGACCGTAGGGCTGATGCTCGGGACGATACCCGGCGCCGTCTGGACCCAGTTCTTTCCTCTTCGAACGTACTTCCTACTCGCAGCTGCCTTCGCCTTACCCTCCGTCATACTGGCCCTCTTACTGGTCAGAGAGCCCCCAATCACGCTTGAGCGTGAGACCATGCTGCGGACGAGAGCCTCCTTCGTTCACCGACTGACCCATTCTCCACCCTTCTTCTTCCTGAAGGTGCCTCGACCAGAGGATGTGAAATCCTTCTACAGTGTACTGAGAACCGGCCTGACCCAGGAACTTCCCCTCATCTCGATTGCGACTTTCTTGTTCTTCCTCTCCGCCAGCTTGTTCTTCACATCCTACACACCATTCCTCAAAGACGGCGGGTTGAATAATCGCAGCATCTTCCTAGTCAATTTCCTAATCTTCTTCACACACGCAATCACGTTCCCAGTGGCCGGCCGCATGAACACCTCCTATGGCGAGGTGCGTACGGCGTGGTTTGGCTACATCATCAGACTTCTTGGTATGTTGATGGCGGTGGTCGGAGCCGTTGCTCTCAGGGACACAGCTCTGCTTCTCGAGACTGTTCTGGTGTTCGGACTGGCCAGCGCGAGTTTCACCCTCTGGAACACGGCGCTGAATTCAATAGTCTTCAAAATCATCGGGGCAGGAAGGAGGGGAGAGCTTCTGGGAATCTACAGCGCGTTCGTGGGTTTCGGGCTCTTCACCGGTTCGTTCTTCTCCGGTTTCATCTCATACTCTTTAGGCTATGCGACTACCTTCGCAGTCGCTCTGATAACAGGCGTTCTCTCGATGGGTGTCTTCGGGTACTTCAGGAAGGCACCCAGCAGTGTGGACTCGGGTGGACCCGTGCCTCACACTTAAATCTCGGCCAGAGAGCCGACCGTTCGTGTCTCTCCTACTGGAGATTCCCCCTTTCGGTTCTTTCGTTGACTTCTGGTTCCTCATAGGTCTCTCAACTGGCACAGTCCTGGCAATAATAGTGGTCCTGAGCGTGATCTTCTCCCGTGGGATGAAGAGGGGAATAACGGTCACGATTAACGAGAGATTGCTCGACGGGCTGGCCAGCAAGAAGGACCACTTCCTCTCCAACCTTGAGATCGAACTTCAGAGGAGGGGGATGATAGCGCGCAAGCCCCTAGAGCAAGGGTACGACCTGATTTATCGAGACTTCTTCAAT
Source organism: Nitrososphaerota archaeon (assembly GCA_016193005.1). Classification (GTDB taxonomy): domain Archaea; phylum Thermoproteota; class Nitrososphaeria; order Nitrososphaerales; family Gagatemarchaeaceae; genus JACPTA01. Next base: position 3,634 of record JACPTA010000197.1, read on the forward strand.
GAGGCTAGGATCTACTCCAGCCCAGAAGGGCCCAATCTAAGGTACGGTTACAGGATCTCGGCCACCAACCAAGCGATAGCGCTTGGCATCATTCTCCTGATTCCCTTCATAATCGGCGCAGCCGTCGTGGTCTTCTTGGCCCTGCTCAGGCACAACAACATCAGACAGGGCCTGCAGGAAGCCGGCGACACGTCCGCCATAACGTGCAGGACCCAGACCTAGCGTGATTGGTGGTCCTTCTGCAGAATCTTGAGATCCCTCATCAGGTCACCGTTCCAGCCGAACTCTTCCTCCCTTAGTTTCTTGGTTTCCACGAAGCCGACTTCGCGCCACCACGGCGATTTCTTCGGAGACTCGGTAGTGCGAACCCAATACACGAAGACGAGGTCCCAGTGGTGATTACCCGGATACCAGTCGCTCGGAGCCAAATACGAAAAAACCTTGGGAGGAGATGCGGCGAACTTGCCTATACCGAGCTGGTCGAGCATGACGCGCCCCAACGCATCGTCGGGATGCTCCCCTTCCCAAAGATAGGTGGATGGCAAGCGTTTCTTGTGGTACTGCTCCTCTCGCTCTTCTTTGGAATACATCAACCAACCCGATACCCATTCCGATGTCCATCTGTCATTCGTCTCCGGAATGCCGACGAGGACCTTCCCTCCACGTTTCGCAACTGCAAAGACGCTGATGCACATTCCGGCCGCAGGCGGGGGCAAATACCTGTCTGGTGGTCCATAGCGAGCGTGTTTCTGCATGCTCCATCTAGCCCGACTTGAGCAGCTCAATCCAGATTCCGTCAGGGTCCTTCACGTAGACTTCCGTTCCCTTCGATTCGCTGGGGGAGACGGCAACCTTGGCTCCTTTCCTGACAAGCTCCTTGAAGGCTTTCTTAACATCGCTCACCACGAATGCAAGATGATCGAGCTCTTCGCCGGCAGTGTATTCGGTGAAGAACCGACTGCCAGCAGGATACCAGTTGAGCTCAAGCGTCTGCTTCGAACTGGAATCTTTCAGATGGGTGTACTTGCCGCCGTGCGGCATGCTGCCCTTTCCGACAACCTTCAACCCAATCGTCTTGGTGTAGAAGTCAAGAGACTTCTTCAGGTTCCGCACCCGAATTCCGGTATAGTAGAATCGGAATTTCACACGATGTGGGGTTTGACACTCAGCTTAATCGTTTTCGGAGGCGCTTATATGGAATGAGCAACTGGTAGCAGTAGCGGCACCAGTTTGAGGGCCCTCAGATTCCGCCTCTACCCCAACCCCGAGCAGCAGGAGAGGATGCTGGCCGCGCTCGAGGCTTGCAAGCATCTCTGGAACGACGCCCTGGCACACAGGAAGCGGAGGTGGGAAGAGGAGCGCAGGTCGACATCATACAACCATCAGCAGTGGATACTCACTGCCGCCCGCAACTCGGACCCGGAACTTCAGCAGGTGTACTCTCAGGTGGCCCAAGACGTGCTGCATCGCCTCGACAAGGCCTTTAGATCGTTCTTGCAATACCATTCGAGATACCCGAAATTCAAGGGACGGAGGGAGTATGGTGGGTCGTTCACCTATCCTCAGGCGTACAACGGATCGGTGAGGCCAGATGTGAGGAGGAATCGCCTGTATCTCTCGAAGATCGGGAATGTCAGGGCGGTCTTCCACAGGTCCCTTCCGAAGGACTCAACCCTGAAGACATGCACGGTGGTCAGAGAGCCATGTGGCGAATGGTATGCCTCACTCGTCTACGAGGACGTGGTGCCCCTGCGGGACGTTAAGGAGGTTCCAGTCAGCCGAAAGGTCTCCCAGGCGGTCGCGTCGCCCTTGGGCATCGACTTAGGCCTGAAGGCTGTGATAACTACCAGCGACGGGATAGGTGTACCACATCCGAAGTTCCTGAGGAAGGCTGAAACGAGGTTGAAGCGCCTACAGAGCAGTCTCTCAAGGAAGAGGAAGGGCTCGAAGAACAGAGCCAAGGCACGGCACAGACTCGCGGTCCAGCACGCGAAGGTCGCCCGACAGAGGAGGGATTTCAACCACAAGCTCAGCGAGCGACTTGTAAGGGAGCACGACCTCATCGGATTTGAGGACCTGCGAATCAGCAACATGGTGAGGAACCACTCGCTCGCAAAGTCGATACAGGACGCAGGCTGGGGCCAGCTCATGAAGTTCGCAGAGTACAAAGCTGCTTCGAAGAAGGGAAAAATCGTGGTGAGGGTTAAGCCCGCGTACACCACTCAGGAGTGTTACTTTTGCGGGGCGCTGAATCAGATGTCGCTCGAGACGAGGAAGTTCCTCTGTGTAGGCTGCGGGAGAACTCTGCAGCGTGATCACAACTCCGCGAGGATAGTGCTGAAGCGAGCACTCGCTCAGGTAGGGCAGGGCATGCCCGAACTCAACAAGCCTGTCGAGACTAGGCCTCCACCCGTCCCGACAACGGGACGCGCAAGCCCGGTCGCTGAAGCAGGAACCCGAAGTCCCGTCCGATAGGCGAGGGAGGATGTCACTCGTTTTCGCTGTCGTGCGGCGGCACTCGCAAACGTCCAGGGGGTCAGAACGGTGATTGGTTCCTTATCTCGAGATACCCTAAATGTGCCATCCTGCAAAATGTTCACGGCGACACTTGGTTGGAGCTTGCTAAGGAGAGCTGCACACCTTTCCGCGGGAGCCAGTCCACTCTCGTCGAATCCGAGGTTGTTGAACTTTACCGGCAGCTCCCAGAATGGTCGATGGTAGAGAGAGACGGGACCAAACGGCTTGAACGGACCTTCAGATTCAGGAACTTCGAAGAAGCGCTATCGTTCACCATTAAGATTGGCGAAATCGGCGAGGAAGAGGGTCATCATCCCACCCTGGTGACGGAGTGGGGCAGAGTAACTGTCATGTGGTGGTCGCACAGGATAAGAGGTCTTCACCGCAACGACTTCATCATGGCGGCGAAGACGAACCAGGTCTACTTATTGCACTTGGCGCGAACGCCCTCTTGATGAATTGGAGTTCGACGAGGCAAGGACGCATGAGCACCTTCAAGGGACGTTCAGGGGCGAAATAGGCAACTTATTCAGAGGGTATCTTCAGATTGCGGGAGGTTTGGGGCAAAGTAGATCCCAGTACATTGTTCTCATCAACATCTGGCTGCTAGGATTCTCGATGTGGGTTACCCTACTTAGCATCTCCCCCATAATGCCTCAGGTAAAGGACGAGCTGGGTCTGAACTTCGCCCAGACGGCTCTGATATTCTCGATCCCCTTGGCCATGCTGGCCCTGTTGGCGGTATTCGGAGGCTTCATCGCTGACAGGATTGGCCCAAGGAACGCGGCAGGCATAGGAGCCCTGCTATTCAGCGTGGGCGCAACGTCGAGGGCGGTATCCTACGATATTGTCACACTGGCACTCTTCACCGCAATAATAGGGTTAGGTCTCGCCCTCAGTTATCCCAACCTTCCGAAGATCATTGGCATGTGGTTCCCACCAAACCTCTTCGGAACAGCATCGGGGATCTACGGCACAGGAATCATGATCGGCTCGACCGTGGCGCTGGCGCTGACCGTCCCGTTGATCTATCCGATAACGGGAAACTGGCGCGGTGTTTTTCTGGCGTGGGGTGCGCTGTCTGTCGCGCTCACTGCGATTTGGTGGCTAACCATGCGAAGTCCAGCGACGAGCGCGATGTCAGGTGGCCCGCCTAAGCCTGGGACCGAAGCCATTCTGCGCGTGCTGAGGAACAAATCATTGTGGGTAATTGCAGCCCTGCTATTCTTGGTCAACATCATCTTCTACGTCGAAGTGACCTGGCTGCTGCCCTTCTTCACTGAGATGGGCATCGGAATCCAAGACGCAGCAATCCTAGGGTCTCTCGTAGCGGTCGCCGGAGTCCCCGGGATAATAATCATCCCCATCGCTTCCGACAGGCTGAAAAGGAGGAAACCATTCCTCTGGGTCTCCGGCATTGTTTCCGGAGTCGCGGCCCTTGCTCTGACATTCAGCCCTCCCATGCTTCTCTACGTGCTCGCCATCATCTTGGGCACAACTGTCATAGCCATCTACGTCATGTGCCTGATTCTACCCGTCGACCTCTTTCCAAGAGACTTGGTTGGCACAGCTAGCGGCCTCGTAATTTCACTTGGCTATGTGGGCGGGCTGATCGGTCCCTTCGCTGCGGGTTACCTGGCAGACTTGACGGGTAGCTTCTCCTTCATTCCGGTCTTCCTCACTTCGGTTTCAGGCCTGACTGTGCTAGTTTCCCTCATCTTCCTGAGGGGGCTAGACAGGGCCAGAGCCCCGACCAGATAGAACTCTCCACCCTTCGCCGTGCTCACGGGAATGGCCAAGTCAGACTCTACTGCCCGAACATGAGCGGTTTGCCGCATTCAAGGAACCAGTCCATGGAATTCTGGAGAATATCAAAATATTTCATATAGTCAATCCAAAAGTGCCTCTGAATCTTTAATATTTAAAGCATTGTATAATATAATTTCAAAACACCTGCTCATAGCCCAGTCCGATTTCCCTTCAGCCGACGAAAATGAAAACGTTAGGAAGAAAAACAACAGGGCTCTTGAGCGCTGCGGTGACTCTAGTGATGATGCTGGCCGCCCTTCAATCGGTGCATGCTTCCACCACCGTCAACGGTGGTTGGATCATAAGCCAGGCGGCGGGGCAGTCACGAGGAGTCGCGCCACAGGTGATAGCTTGTGGAACATTCAGCCTCGCAGTAACAGACTCGACCGACCCAACGGCCAACGCAGGAACATACATCGGCACTCTCTCGTTCACGACCAACTACGGGCCAATCAGATCCATTCAGCTACCTGATTCCGAGCAAGTGACCGGAACATGGATGAAGAGCGTGACCGGAGCGCTGATGGTCAGCATCTCCGGAACCTCGCCAGTCGCCTTGACCGGCTCATTCGCCTCACCCGCGGTTCAGCCTGCACCATCGACACCAACTCTTCCCCAGTGCAATCCAGTATCCAACCAGCTATCAGGATTCGTGCATCTACCTGGGCAAGGAACTGAAGGCGCATTCATCTACTCGGACCAACTAGTCGCGTCGTTCCCATAACCAAAATAGCTTCTGAGCCAAAGCGAGGTGGACCTGCCGTGAGGCGGTAATGGCCCAATGGCAACGTCCATTCCCTAACTTGTCGATCCGGGGAGCAACGTCCGAAGTCGCTCCCCCTCCCCTCTTTCAGGCAATCACGTGACCGAAGATAGAATCTTCACTAGCTCGGGAGGCCCTTTTTATGGCCAGTAGCTCCTCTTCAATTTTGTCAGCTTTGTTCTCTATCTCATGACCCCAGAAACGAAAGACGTAGTAACCCCTTCTGATGAGTTCTTCATTCACGAATCTGTCGGCGGCCGTGCGCCTTGACATATAATCTGATCTCTCCTCTTTAAAGCACGTTGGACAGCCATGCCAGTAACAACCATCTACAAAAACACAAATATTCGGTTCGATGAATAAGTCTGGCTGGCCCAGTATAGGTTCATGTTTCCTAAAGGTCACTCCCATCTGCCCGAGTTTGTTTTGTATAGCTACCTCAATTTTAGTGTCTTTGAATGGGAACACTTGCTTTAATCGAGCTATTCGCACTTTTTCCCTTGTCTCTGCCGAAAGCTTCTTACCTTTGTTTGGCGAGGTGTGCCCCATGTTGCCAAGGCTTATCTTCTTCCTCCACTCCTCAGAACGATTCCGATTTATCGCCCTAAGTTTCTCTATTGTCTCCTCAGTGTGATGTCTCCCGTAAAACGGATTTTTGATCCCATCAAATTTTCCCTTCAGCGCGAGAGCGATCTTCCTCTTACTTTCATCAGTAAAGTGCTTTCCTCGCCTGCCTATCCCGCTTCTCGCAGCAATTTTCTGTTTCACTTCTTCCGGAAGTTTCTTACCAAGATTCATTAACCGTAGTTTTTGTTTTGTCGCTTCTGTATGATGTTTTCCGTAGAATGGGTTGCCAGCCCCTCTTTCTCGTTCGCTCATTACTCGTCGGTTTTTCTTTGACCAGTAGCTTGGATGTCCCTTTTGAAATGTCATCCACTTGGTTTCGCCAATTCAAGCAAGCGTATAAGCTCCAATATTTTGTCTAAAACAGTCACGGTAACTCCCTTCTTGGTTGGCCCTGAATATTTCTGAGTTGCCAGCCAGACGCGGATATCCACTCTCATCCTCCCGTCGTTTCCCATGAATTTCGTGACCTTCACCGTCGAGTTCTCGCTGAGCTTCAGCTCGCCCACAGGCTCAGATTCGATTTTCTTACTCAAGGTTGGACGCCATCTCCAATTTGATGCAGGGGAGGATACGCTTCCTTATTTCCGCATCGGAGACGAAATCAGGCTTAATGCCCCATCTGCAATCTGGAAGTGTCTGCCCTCTCTCAACTGACAGAGCCATCTCGAGGAATGGCTTCGGGCTCTTGAGAGGGTGTATTCGGAACTATCTCGCGTACTCTACACACTCCAACGACGAAGGGTGTCGGTTGTTTCACTGACCTGAGCAGGTTCACTCTTCTCCTCTTTCCCCGGATGCTCGCCCTGGGCGAACATCGCCATCGCCGCCTTTCGTTTGGCCTCCATCTCCTCGTGACTCATCTTGATTCGCTTGGAGAGGGACCAGCGGTGTCCGAAGGGATCTGCAAGCTGGCCATAACGCTCGCCCCAAAACTGATTGTCAAGAGGCATCGTCACTTTCGCTCCGGCCGCAACAGCCTGTTGCCACAAGTTGTCCACATCCTGCGTGTAGAGATGTAACGTAACGGTGCTCGTCCCAACCGACGCAGGGGATTTCATGTCAGAGCCTGGGAACTCGTCCGATAGCATCACTATTGAATCACCGATCCTTATTCGGGCGTGCATGATCTTTCCGTCAGGCAGTGGCTCCCTGTCAAGCTCCTTCGCGCCGAACGCCTTCTTGTAGAAATCGAGCGCCTGAGCCGCGCCGTTGATTACAAGGTAAGGAGTGACGGTGAGGAAACCTGGAGGTGCTGGTGAGGCCTTTCTCGTCCTTCTTGTAGCTCTCTTCTTCGAGGCCTTCTTGCGAGCCATCTTCTGGAATCCCAGCAGTGCTCTATTTAGGCGTAGAGGCAAGGACCTGATAGTGGGTCTGGAAATACTCGCTGAGTAGAAAGCAGACTAATTGGTTCCGGTTGTCAGCTACTTTCGCCATACAGCTCAGATGCCGAGGGTCTGCCTCAGCCCCTTGTACCTGTTCCTCACGGTGACCTCGGTAACCTCTGCGGCCTCCGCCACATCCTTCTGCGTCTTCTCTCCTCCATCCAGAGTGCTGGCGACGTAGAGCGCTGCAGCGGCGAGTCCCATCGGGTCCTTCCCGGCCACTATTCCCTTCTTCTGGGCCTTCATCAGGATCTCGAACGCCTTTCTCCTTGTCCTCTCGTTCATGCCCGCCTTCGAAGCTACCCTGGAGAGTGACTTCACCGGGTCAGGAACCGGCATCTTGAGGCCAATCTCCTTTAGCAAGAGTCGGTAAGACCTTGCCACGTCCCTCTTGTCAACATTGCTGACGCTTGCCACGTCTTTCAGTGTTCTCGGGACTTCCATGTCTCTGCATGCCGCATAAAGGGCCGCGGCCGTTATCTGTATGATCGACCTGCCTCTCAACAACTCTCTGTCCAGCGCCTTCCTGTAGATGTAGGCCGCCCTCTCTATCACTTCTTGGGAGACGGCAAGTTTCTCGGCGAACATGCGTAGCTGATCGAATGCGCGTCTGAGGTTTCTGTCAACCGAGTCCGTCACCTGACTCCTTCTGTCCCAGGTTCGCATGCGTTCGACCGTGGATCTCATCCCACCCGAAAGCTGCGAGCCGGCAGCATCCCGGTTCGAACGCCCTATGACAGTAGCCAGCCCCATGTCATGGGACGCTATGGATGCAGGTGAGCCTGTCCTCGCGTTGTCTTCCTTGCCATCTTCTGTGAAAGTTCTCCGCTCCGGCCCCGTCTCCTCGACTCTCTCCTTCGCGACGAACCCGCAGTTGGTGCAGAAGAGCTCCCCACTGTCCACGTCTTCCGCCAGGGGACCCTTACCGCATCTTGGGCATTTGTCAAGTCTTCCCTCTGCGCGCCGGAACCGCTGTGAATCGAGACGATGTGACATATTTTTTCAAAACTCCTGAACCCTCGTTGGGTTCAACAGATTTCATCGCACTGCTCCTATTTAAGTATATCGGGATTTAACCCGAATAATCGGGAGAGAACCCAACCTATCGGGACGGCTCAGCAAACCCTAAATCGATGAACGGGACTATCCGAGGCGTATGGCCAAGGTCAAGATGACCGAGATCTCGAGCCGACTCGGTAACTTTTCGGTAATCAAGATGGGCGGTGCGGTCATCATAACCCCCTGTGATACCAGGATGAAGATCATCGGAGCCTTGGCAAGGAAAGAGATGACGAGCGAAGAGGTCACGGAGGAGACAGGAGCGGCATACTCGACGGTGATGGACCACATGGATGTTCTGGAGAGGGTTGGGATAGTCACAACCAACCTCAGGAGGAACGGAGGGAGGAGACGAATCTACTTCCAACTCAGCGAAGAGCCACTGGAACGGATTGAGGAACTATTCAGCAAGTAGGATTCCACGAACCCGGTTCAGTTTGCTGGAACAATATTCTCATATCACAGCCACAATCGAATCTAGATTACGAAGAGGACCACAGTTTGGTCTGGAGTCATAGAATCTTCAGCAGATCAGCGTCTCTAATCTTCCTGCGCGCTGACTCCACAAACTCATTCGCAAGATTAGCGTCGTAACCTTTGAGCGCGTACTCTCTCGCCTGAAGAATCAGCTCAAGCTTGTCGACCTGCTTCACAAGGTCAGCTTCGGGCGTTGATCCTCTAACATATTCCTCCCAGAGATCCATGTACTCCGACTTGAGCTGAGATGAGAAGCCTTTCAAGAGTCTCGCTAACGCAGCACGCTCCTTGACCAGCTTGGCCCTCCGTGGAAGCTCTCCAGGCATCGAATCTCCCACCAATGCTTCGGGAAGGTCATGCAGTAGTGCTATCTTCATCACTCTTGCTGTATCAAGTCCCTTCAGGTCGCTGTACACCATCGACATGAGGGCGACGCGGAAGGAATGGTCCGCAACCGATTCTGCGTCCCTAACCCGGAGCTTCTGAACCCACCCCTTCCTCCGCTCCGCCTTCAGCCGGCCGGTACGCGAGAAGAATTTGAGCATGCCGCCCCCGCTTGAAATTCGTGCCATCTACGAGGGCATCATCGGAACCGACAGCTAAATAGCCGTTCGAGTTGTGTTCGGGACTGGGAACTGCGAAGACTCAGTTATCGAAGAGAGAAGCTTAGTCTTGGCGTCGAAAGAATAGAGGAGATTTCTGGCGCTTATTCTGTGCAACTTCAGGAAACGATTCATTCCCTTCTATGTGATTGGGTACGCTCGCACTCCTTGCTGACCTGTTGCTTAGTGGTGGTCACGATTGCATCGCATTCGTGCTCTATCCTCTCTTCTGGTTGGAGATCAATCCAAAATAACCCGAAACTCGGAGTAGAGGCTGGTTGGTCGTACAAGCAACAATCTGCCACATCGTAGACGGTCGGAGGCTGCTCTTGAAGAGAGCAACCCGGGGCATCAGCAAGGGGAAATGGAATGCTCCAGGGGGCAAGATTGAACCCGGTGAATCTCCAGAGGAGAACGCGAGGAGGGAGGTCCGCGAGGAAACGGGTCTGAGGGTCCGCAATCTGTTCTATCATGGGGCCATCAACTTCTTCATGGGAGGAGGCAGAAAGCTTGACATCAGGGTCGACCTCTTCTCGACAAACCAGTTCCAGGGCAGGATGACTTCGACTGACGAGGGGGAGATCAGATGGTTTGGGGTGGCTGAGATTCCTTTCGCGGAGATGTGGGACGACGACAGGTACTGGATTCAGCTAATGCTAACAGGTAGTAGATTCAACGCCAAGTTCTACTATGATCGGGCCAATAGAAAGGTAATCGAGTATGAGATTAGATCACGCAAGATGTAACTGGAATCGACGGCCCCGCAAGGCAAAGTATGAAGGAATCACTGAGTTACGCTTATCATCCTGTCGGGGCATACATTCGTCATGCTAGCATTCAGCCCCAAATGGATTCAGCCCATAATTTCGGGCAAGAAGAACCTGACATTCCGGAAATGGCCTACCCCTAGGGTGAAGGTGGGAGGAGTCTACGACGCCGCAACGATTGGATTCCCTCGAAAGACCTTCACAAAGGTTCGTGTGACAGGTCTGCGTAAGATCAAGTTGGGGGACATTGACGATGCACTGGCGAAGCGAGACGGCGCAGCTTCCGCAGAGGATGTAAGAAGCTACTGGACGAAGCAGGGCTTCGACCTGAAGAAAGAGCTCTGGTTGGTCGAGTTCGAGGTTCAAGGGAAACCCTGATTCGGCGCAAATCTTCTGAACCCTTAAATTCAATCCACGGAGATAAACAATGTGCGCTGGTTAGAACGACTGCGAAAAAATGATCCGAAGGTCGCTGACCTGGTCACCAAGGAGCTCCAGAGACAGGAATTCGGACTCGAAATGATTCCCTCGGAGAATTACGCGAGTCTGGCGGTCATGGAAGCCATGGGCACGGTCCTGACCAACAAGTACTCCGAAGGGTATCCCGAGAGAAGGTACTACGGAGGCAACGAGTTCATCGACATGGTTGAGCAGCTTGCCATAGACAGAGCAAAGGAGGTCTTCGGCGTCCCACACGCTAACGTCCAACCTTATTCCGGGACGCCTGCTAATCAAGCAGTATACGTAGCCACCTGTAATTTGGGTGATACGATATTGGGTCACAGCCTTCCCGATGGGGGGCATCTAACACACGGTTGGAAGACCAGCTTTTCGGGAATGTTCTACAAGAGCATGCAATACCATGTCAAGCCTGACGGCTACCTCGATCTGGACGAGGTCAAAAGGCTGGCTAGGGATGAAAGACCGAAGCTAATTTGGATTGGAGCGAGCGCATATGCGAGGGAACTACCCTTCGAGGAGTTTGCGGCCGTGGCCGACGAGGTCGGGGCATACCTCGCAGCGGACATAGCACACGTTGCCGGACTTGTCGTCGGAGGTGCGCACAAACATCCGGCGCCCTACGTGCACATAGTCACAACTACGACTCACAAGACGCTGAGAGGTCCGCGTGGCGCCATGATCATGGTGACCGAGAAGGGGCTAAAGAAAGATCCGGAACTTGGAAACAAGATTGACAAGGCAGTCTTCCCCGGGCTCCAAGGTGGCCCGCACGACCATACGACGGCAGCCATCGCCGTCGCCTTGGGTGAAGCGCTAAAACCAGAATTCAAAGAATATGCGCACCAGATAGTGAAAAATGCAAGAGCACTCGCAGAAGAGCTGATGAAGAATGGAGTCAAGATAGTCTCAAATGGAACTGACAACCACCTGATGCTGATAGACCTGACGCCCTTTGGCAAGGGCAAGGGCGTCTTCGTTCAGGATGCCTTGGACGCCTCAGGAATCACAGTGAACAAGAACACCATCCCGGCAGAACCATCGTCGCCATTCTACCCGTCAGGGGTGAGGCTCGGCACTCCCGCGATTACAACGAGAGGAATGAAGGAGAAAGAGATGAAGTCAATCGCCCGCTGGATCGTAGACATAATTGGCGAGGTCAAGAGCAACGAGCTACCGGAGGATAGGGTGAAGAGAAACGAAGTTCTCGAGAAGTTCAAGCAAGGGCTGAGCTCAAACAGGACAGTGAAGAGGGTACGCAGCGAAGTCGTCCAGCTGTGCAAGAGATTTCCACTCTATCCCGAGCTCTTCAAGTAGGCTGCGTGAAATTCGAAGCTCTCGAGCCGCAGTCCGCTGTTCGGAGATCTCGGATGAACGCGTTCTTGACTCGGAGTCGATTCCTTACCTTCTCTGTTTCTAAATACTTCGCGCAGAACCAGCGACATCCTTGACCGAGTCCTCGCTCCACAGGAGTCTCAAATCGAGGGTGACTGAAGAACTTGCGAACGAAGGCTACGAGGTCTTCAGTGAACCAATCTTTCCTCCCACTTCCCTGATGGCCTGGTGCAGGTACCGGCCTGACCTTCTGGCCGTGCGCGCCCGCGCGGGTCGGGAGGACTTCGTCATGGTGGAATGCGAGACGCGGCCAAGCACTAGAAGGATGAACTCAAAGAACTTCAGGAGCGTTCAACTTCAGAGCAAGATTCATCTGGAATGCAATCTGAAGAGGATTCTGGTGGTGCCTCGAGGAAAACTGCGGGTCCTTGATTCGAGGTTCAGACTGTTGTGGGAAATCTGGATAGCATCAGACGCAAGTTTTCAGAAGTTTCCTCCCGCATCATCTTCGCTCCCGAACTGACATCTGAACTAGATAGTTGAAAGTTCATGCATCCTCAACCATCGAATCTAGAACTATTCTTCCGGCCTTCTCCACATACGGGCTGAGTATCTCGGCAGTCGCGGGACCACCGTCCTCCCTTCTCACTTTGCTGTTGCTGACTATGAGTAGACCTGCCGACCTGAAACCTCTGAGTCGCCCGAGGGTGAATAGAGTCGCGCACTCCATCTCCACTCCCACGGCTCCTCTCTTGACCCAATCATCGAGCGATGCTCTGTCCTCTGCGTAGAACGCGTCGCTGGAGAAGACGAGCCCGCTCTTGAACACGACCCCTTCTGACGTGCACCTCTCGACGAGTCTCCTTTGCAGATCGAGGTCTGGCAAAGCGGGAAGCGCCCAATCCCGCCCGTATGAACTCAGGGACCCCTTCGCGTAGGCTGCGCCCGTGGGAATCACAAAGTCTCCCACTCTCAGCTCATCGACGAGACCTCCGCTCGTGCCCAATCTGACTATCACCTTGGCTCCCATCATCCACAGCTCTTCCAACACGATTGAGGCGGACGGCCCCCCCATGCCATGGATCGATACGGTCACCCACCTCTTTCCGTAGTACC
>JACPTA010000180.1 GCA_016193005.1 Nitrososphaerota archaeon
ATAGTTAGCCTCATCGCCAGGGTCCAGCGTTATGGAACTTCCCAAGCCGGCTACGAATCTCAGGATGTCCCTGTCGCATATCGCGTTCTTGCGCGTCTCCTCCACGATAGCGTGGACGATGACCTTCGACTGCATGCCAAAAATGTATCGCAGCGCCGATACGAACCCCCGAGGATTATGAGGGACCTGGAGTTCCCCCAGAGCGAATCGAGCCTCCATGTGATATAGGATGGCAGCTGTTCCAGTCTCTCCAAGTATACCCATTCCGTTCTTGACACAATCCATTATGACTGCGTTGGCTCGCTCGGACGTGCGTGCCTGACTCATCCTTTCGAAACTGAGTGCTACCATACCCTCGACCCGACCGCCTGCTCGCTGAGTGCTTCGAGAAGGTTCGAGTACATATCCAATGTCGTGAAACCCTTCGGAGTAAGTTCATACCGAGATCTTTGTTCGTCCACGATCACCCTCAGAAGCCCTTTCTCGACGAGAGTCTTCAGGTGCTCTTGAAGAGAGATCCAGGCGAGGTTTGCCCTGTACATCAGCCGCGTTGGTCCAATCGAGCAATCTGCAACCGCCTTGAGGATGTCCATTCTCACCTCGAATTGAGACCTTCTGACAAAAGATCGCCCAGATTCTGCGTCGTTTGTTACTGTTTCGAGTACTGCGCTTTGCATGGCAACGTGGCAGTAGGGACGGAATAAATAGCGGGTAGAAAGCGCACAATGTAGGCAGGAAATAGAGCACCGCTCCATATAGCTGGCTAACATGTGCTCAGCGTGAATGAGACGCTCCAGACTTTCATCGCCTGATGAGTTCAGGGAAGGTCATTGGACGGGTTGGCACGAGTCTCAGCTGGGCAGGAACATGTTTCGGCTCCTAGCTAAGGTCCGTGCTAACGGGCTCTGTTGCCTATTTAGCCAAGTGACTAATCTCTTCGTGAATTATGTCACCCATCCAAGTCCTCTACCCTGCCAAAGACATTTTCAGGCCTTGGCAAGTCAGCTACGTACCAACCTCAGCATGCTCGCCTCATTTTTGCCTCGAACTGGATGGAGCCCCGCTCTATTGCTGGTCTCTAGGGTAACGATTCTGCCTGCCATATAAGCCCCTCGTAACTCACGACAGCCGTGAGAAGTTGGCAACGATAGTAAGAACGGCCTTGTTCGAGGGAAGTCATCCGCGCGCCGTGAAAGAGAATCAGCGGGTGAGGGACTGGATGATTTCATGCGTGAACAGAGGCATGCAAATCCTGAGCGAATCAGGATGGCAGAGCGTGGTCTACTTCCTGAAGTCGGAGTACAATTTGACGATAGAGCAGGCCGTGGAGAACCCGCAGCGCTTCATCCTCGCGCAGAAGGAGATCTTTGGGCTGGGAGCGAAACTGCTCGAGAAGGCAGTTCTGGAAGAGCTTTACTTGACGATATCTTCTAGCGAAGAAAGTAATCCCCTCTGCAAGGCGTTCATCGATATGTTGGAAGAGGACCTCAAAGACCTCGAGCGCAATGGAGCTGGAATTGGCAGATGAGTAGACAGGTCGCCCCTTCCGTTGAGGAATGTATCCGTAGGGTCTTCGATTCCCACCCGCGGATCAGGTCTTGCGCTCTTGTGGACCATACTGGCACCACAGTTGCTGGCGGTATGAGAGAGGGAGTCATCTCCTTGAACCCCTTAAATGAAGATGAAAGACTCACGCTGCAGATGCTGATGATTGTACTGATGAATGACTCGAGTAACCGGTTCCTGGGTAAAGCAGACTATGTGATCATTCATAGAGGGCGAGTGATGATCATCGTTTTCCCAGTCTCAGTTCAAAGACTCATCTGCATTTCAACCGAGCCGGACTACCCTGTCGCTCAGGTCGAGATGCTTGCGCAACTGATAGATGTTGAATTTCTTGAGAAAGTCTGAGAATATCGCGGAAGGGTAAAACACCCATAGTCTTGCTGAAGCGGCAGAGATTCAGGGCCGCTACCCCCTGTCTCACCAACACGTGCCTACTTTGCGGACGCGATTGGCGGGATGCACGACGGGATAGCTGGGCATCCTTAAAGGCGCAAGCCCGATAACCGCAGTCAGAGTCAGCTGTCCTGCAACGAGCGGTCATATTCCATCTTGTCCGGGCATCTATGATTCAGAGGAGGAACGGCCCTATGCTGTCGACCTCCTTGATTACAAGAAGGGCTGAAGACCTCTAGCTGACCGATTCTCCGACCAGACTGGGGAAGCCGTTCCGACCGTCCAATGGATTGGGGAGGATGACCTCGCCGAAGTCCGGGAAGAGTGCCTGCTGGGCTCCGTCTTCCTTCCCGTTCTTCTTGAACCAAGCAGTGGGGGCACCGTGGGAGGCCTCGAAGGCCACGAACTTGTATCCGATCTCCTCGATCTTCTTCACGAGCCCAGCGCTGATCACGCCCGTATTCGACTGAATGCTCATGTTGTCGTCGAAGAGAACGTTGATTCCGTAAGGCGGCGCTATGTTCCACCTGAACTCCATCAGTACTTTTGAGATTCGTGTTGCTTCGTTCCTGTTCTCCTCGTTCTCCTGGATGTAGGAAGACTTGGCGAGGAGCAGTGGGACTTCCTTCTTGATCTCCCTCCTCTGGATGGCCGGGACTGCTGCTACCTTCGCTTCTGGTTGAGTGACCTCCTCCGCTTTTTCAGCCTGTGCCGGCTCCGGTACTGCTACCACTTCCGTTACTGCTACCACTTCCTTCGGCGACTCCGCTCCGTTACCTGGCTTGTGGAGACCGAGAAGTGAGCTGACCTGGTCTGAAACGTCGAGTAGTTCTGGAGTCCATGTGAACCTTCCCATCGGCGGTATCTCGTCCTCGATGTACTCGCCCTGTTCGATTAGCGCCCTAACCGCTGAGGCCTTCTCTGCCGGGAAGTTGAGGACGAAAAGGTCCTTCTCCTCGGGACCGATGCCGCGCACTCTCAGCGATTGTTTCTTCTCGGCACCCGATGTTACCAGACTGACAACGAACTTCTCCACCTGAACGGTAGGCAGCTCCACGGGCCCCTCATCTTCGAGCGGCTCTGGAGTGGCTTCGGCAGCCTCCTCCTTCGCCATCGGTTCGAGCTCCTCAGTTTCGGTCTTCCCCTTTCGAACCTCGTGGTTGAGGTGGCTGAGCTCAAAGTAGCGAACCCCGTGAGGCGTGTAGAAGGCCTTGGTTATCCCGCAGGTCTGGCAGGTGATCCAGAGCTTGTTCTGGTTCTCCTGCTGAGCGGTCTCTGCTAATTCAATCCCTTTCAACTGCTAGCACCTCCAACTTCCTTCTCGCGCACGACTCAAGATGCGTCTCGATTACGTCCCTCATTGATTCACTCAGACTGAACCGACTCATCATCATCTTGCTCCTCTGCGCTGAGTAGTCTACGAGCTTCACATAGAGCTGGTCGTCGAGCGATACCGTTAATCTTCGCAACTTGCCCACGGAAGTATTAG
>JACPTA010000181.1 GCA_016193005.1 Nitrososphaerota archaeon
ACCTAGCGATTCCAGCGGAGTCTGAAAAGCAGCCCACATCGTCACATGCCTATCGATTTCCCGTATCTCGCTTCCAGCACTTCTGGTGGTAGAAACTCCTTTTCGTAATTCTGAAGTTCGCGCAGCCCTCCAAGTTCGAATAGTTTCTTCACGTCTCCTAGCGGGTGTTTGTTATTTCTCCTCTCGAACTCGACCTGTGCCCTGGTGTCCTGTTTCTTTAGCTGCGCCATGAAATCCCACACTGCGACTGACATGGCATGCACGGAAGCGAAGGGATAGATCAGCATCCCCACCCCAACCTCCTGGCACTCTTTCGCGGTAAGCCTTGGCGAGATGGCAGTGGGGTGGTACACGGTTGGAGCTCCAACCTCTTTTCCGACCCGCTTGAGCTCTTCTTTGGAGAGTAGGGCATCGGCGAAGACGAGGTCGGCTCCCGCCTTGTAGTACGCCTTCAACCTCTTGATTGCACCTTCGAGACCTTCCCCAGGCACAGCTCTCGCATCGGTTCGAGCTATCAGAACGAAATCTGAGTCCTCTTCCTTGATGACCTCCCTTGCGGCCATGATCTTTCCTACCATCTCGTTCAATGGTATGACCATCTTCCCCTTGAGGTGGCCGCAACGCTTCGGGATGACCTGATCCTCGATATGGATGCCGGCCACTCCAATGCGCACGAAGTCCCTAACTGTCCGCATGGTGTTCAGCGCGTTACCGTAGCCGTTGTCCGAATCGGCCACCAAGGGTAGGTCCGTTATACTCGTGATGGACTTGGCGTTCATCTGACTTTCGGTCGCTGTGGCCAGTCCAAAGTCAGCGTAACCAAGCCTGGACATGGACGTTGCAGCGCCACTCATGTACAATACGTCGAAGCCCAACTTCTCAGCAATCCTTGCGCAGAACGGATCATGAACTCCAGGGGCGACTATCATCTTTCGCTCCCAATTGTCAACCATCTTCCTGAGTATCCGGGTCGGTTTCATGGCTGGACGTATACCACTTCATGCGTAATAAACGTAGGGTGGGAAATCCCTCCTCGTAATAGAACAGGAGATGGTTATTGTTGCGAGAGAGTTAACGGTTACTTCTTTCTAGCTTGTTTGCGTATCCACGCCTCGTAAGAATCCACTGGGATCTCAACCTCCGAGATTGCTACTGCTGGCTTCACGTCCTGCACTCTGATCCATTCCTCGAATGTGCCCAAGGGTAACTTCGATTCCTTTTTTCTTGAGAAACTCTTTCGCTTACGCTTTGTCTTTCGCACGATGAAACGGCGCCTTTGCG
Source organism: Nitrososphaerota archaeon (assembly GCA_016193005.1). GTDB lineage: Archaea > Thermoproteota > Nitrososphaeria > Nitrososphaerales > Gagatemarchaeaceae > JACPTA01. Next base: position 1,282 of record JACPTA010000181.1, read on the forward strand.
AATACTCAACCTAATAACCATGCTGTCTTCAGAGCCGGTAGTTCCTGGGGGGTTAGATGTATCAATCAAACCCTTTCAAACCGTAAAAGGTCGAAAAGAGCGAAATCTGGGTTCCTCTAGCAGGGAGCAGGAACCGCGCTGGGAATCTACTAACGCGGGAACCTGCTGTCCAACCCGTGTGCGACCCTGATGTGTCGGGCGTACTCTGCCGAGTCGTTGAAGTAGACCCCACAGCATTCAACCAGTCCATGGTCTGTCTCGCGATGCTTCGCGAACTCCTCAGGAGTTGAAAAGGCAGTTCCGCAAACACACCGTAATTTCACTAACTGCATAGGTCGAGCACAATCAAGACCATATTTTACGAGTATTGCCCTTTTCCCATGATCATGGGAATCATTCTTTTGGTACTGGCAAGGTCGAGCGCGGTGCCCCTTCTTGCGTGGTTGGACGCTTCGCTGGATGATTTCTCCATCACGACGATGAGAATTGCGAAAGGAATTCTAATCATACTTCACTTTCGAATGTTCTATTCTAGGACTTGATGAGCGGCTCTCTTCCCCATCCCTTTTCGTATGATGAGATGTAGAAGTACTGAGACTTCACCTTGAAGAATTTCCACACCCCACCCTCTTTTACGTATTCATCCTCATACCAGCCTGTTATCCAGCGAGCCTTCTTCCGAGGCACTGTGGCCGGGATTTCGAAATACCATCTTCCAATGGCTCTGTTTCCATCTAGGTCAATTACAGGGTTGTGGGCCATGTGACAGAAGAAGGTGAAGTCCTTTGAGATGACGTCTCGGAAGAACTCGAAGATTGCCTTTCTCCCTCGCTTCTTTCCTATGGGTCCGTAATCAGCAGTTCCATTCCTCGCGAAGAGTTCTGCGACTCTCTTCCAGTCCCTCCTGTCTAGCGCGAAACAGTATTCGTGCTTGAGCCGCTTGATCGTCTCGACCTCCTCCAGCGCACGTATGCGCGCTTCGAGCGTGCCTAACAACTTTGGCATTCTACAATTCATCCCGAGGTTTACTAAAGAATCTTCTGTTTTTTCTTGGTGCCGAGTTTATATAACTTGGGCCGTGGTTCGCAAACGTGCTCGTACACGCGAAATTTAGTGGGAGAATCAGAGGCGAGGACAATAAGGCTGTTCGAGATTATTCTGTGACAGGATACCTTGAGATTCGCGGCCTGAGAGTCAAGGTCGGCTCTGCTAGGACTGATGAGAACGGTGCCTTCGAGATACGCTTCTCCCCGCCCGACTACACTCCGGAGAATGAACTCATGGTGAGCATCCAAATTGAGGACACGGAGGGGAGAGTTGTCGTTGAC
>JACPTA010000201.1 GCA_016193005.1 Nitrososphaerota archaeon
GGCGGCTTTCAGCTCTCGGTCATGCGCCGCATCTATGGCGGACACTCTGTCATAATCTTGCTGACTCATGTAGCTCCTCAGAGGACTGGCGAAATGCAGGAGTTCGCCTGGTGTTTCATCTATCTCTGACTTCCACAGATAGCGCCATATGATGGCCAGAGGTTGTATTGTGACTGACCTGATTTCGCCGTTCAGTGAATAAGCGACAACCAATTCCTTGTCATCCTTGAGTTCGACATGTCTGATGGCGGAGGCGTCAAAGCCCCAGACCCTGCCATCCTTCTTGAACATAACCGATCCCGCCTGTAGAGGAAAAACTCCGGGTTCTAGAGTGGTTATCATGATGCATTCTTGCCCGTTAGCGATCACCCTCCCTTCCACGGGCAACTCAGCCGGTGCCTTTGGTTGTTTTTCCGTATGCTATAGGGCGCTCTTGAATATTTAAGCTCCAATCTCCACCAACGACGTTACGCGCACGCGCAAATCACGGTCAGGCGGCCTGAAGAGATTGCTGGTGCGATCAGGATTGGGCAAAAGCGTCAGAGCTCGTTTTAACACTCGGAGGTTTCAAGTGTGCGCCTTGCCTTTCTTGCGGATGAAGAGAAGCTCCGATGAGCGCGAGCTACAGCCCCCCTACCCCATCCCGTGGTATCGGGACGGCGCCTATCATCCTCGAAGGCGCGACCTTGGAGACATACTTCGTTTCCCGCGATTCCCCCGGAGAGGCCAAGGCGCTGATCATCGTCACCGATGCCCAAGTGACGTCGCTGACGCACTACCTCAAACCTCATTTTTAGTGAGGCAGACAAGCTACAGATGAAAGTGGGTCAGTGAGTGGGTCCAGCTATTACCCATTGAACCTCTTCGGAAGCACGGTTATTTCCCTCTCCTACTGTTGATTGCATAACGTAGCAGAATAACAGTTACTGTCGTAGCATAAATCACCGTCATAATTTCAAGTAACTCGTTTGCGACGAGAATAGCCAGTAGGACGGTCATCCAGACAGAAGCGATCATGCTGAGAACGATGGGAAGAGTCTGAAGTGCCAAGTACGGTCTTCTCGGTCATCTCTTCTTAGTTTGGTCAACGATAGTATGACGGTGAAAGTTACACCATCGCATTCGGAATAGGAAGGCAATTCGGGTATCACGTCCCCACCGAATGATACTCAATTCGTAATCTCCATTAATGAAGTGCGATGGTGCAGAAGGAGGTGTTTCCTGTACAGCTGCTCATCTCTTCCATTGTGGCCTCGCTGTAAGCTGTCCCGCATAATCTGGCACATGGGGCAATCCGGATACTCGATTATCGGTATGCCTTCACTCGTTTTGTTTTCGTTTGATGTCAATTGGTCAATCTCACCTTGTGGGAGAACGGTCAGTCCTGATCGTGCTCCCATAGCCGACCAGGACGACTTCGATATCTCTCTCTAGTTTTGGCTACGGGAAACTCTGAACTATCTGGTCTGAATAGATGAACAGCCCCTCGGTTCCCTGTCCAGGGAGGTGCACGAAGCCTCCCAGCCCCAAGAGACTCGGGATTGGTGTGCACCCAGGGCCTACGCTGCCCGATGGGGCAGGCTGAGGCGATGGTGACGAGAACGAGCCAGTCAGAGCTACTGGTGAAGAACCAGAAAAGCCCACGAAGAGAGCCCCCGTGGCGCCCTTCATCCATGTTCCGCTGACAGACTCTGACGCTGGTATCATGGGTGCGCCGTTCGTTGAGTAGAGTGTGTCGAATGAGATTGACCCTATGAACGCTCCCCTGCTCGCAGCCGGATTGCTTGCCCCTGTGACAGATAGGCTAAAAGTTCCGCACGCGATCACTGTAGGCGCATTTCCCTGAGACTGGCCTGCGGCTTGAGTGATCACCCAGCTCCCGTTGACCGCTGCGAATGCGTGGACTGATGGAGCGATGGAGAGAATCATGACTAGTGAGATTACGGTACCGAACAGACCCAATGTCTTCTTCATTGTTTTCACCTTGCCATCGGTAAGATTCGTGAGGAATATACGGCGATGTCATGCTCATCATGACGTGCACCAACTTAATAAGTAAGATTCGTCTTACTTTTGCCGGACCCAATAATTTGTCCCTGGGATTTTTTGTAATTCGGCAAACGCATCAATTTTTGGGAAATGGGCCAGAGATGGGCTGAGAGAGCAGGCTTTCCTCCGCACGCCCAGCGGCCGCCGCACTGAAGCAGGCGACCCGGATGGGCGCCACAATCATGCGTGGGTCCACATGGAGACTCACCACATCCCTCGTTCAAACGTGGCCGATGTCAAAGTGATGTCGTCGGGCACGTGAGAATCTTCACGAGCGACGGTAACTCCCCCAGGATGAGGAACGTGAAGGCACCTCGGGACGAGGCAGAAATGGTGGGCCTTCGTTAAAAGATACTCGGCGCTTCGCTTTCGATTTGCTGTTTGGCGGTGTCAAACTCCGGAAGGGAGAACGGACCTCCTCCAAGCCAGCACCAGGAGCGCCGAATGGGACTGCGTTCTCCTCACCTTTCA
>JACPTA010000202.1 GCA_016193005.1 Nitrososphaerota archaeon
GGGTGTAGACAAAGAGCCAGACGGCGATGTTCATCGCGCGTTGAGTGTCGCGTTGCTAATAAGAGAAAAATTGAGACAGAATCCAACTGACAGATAGAGGACAGGATGTATGAAGAATCGCGCCGCTCAGGTCTATCTTTTCTCGCCAGAGGCGAAGGTATTTACGCCATCCCAACATGCAATGTAATCGATGAGAAAGGCGTTCGTTCTTATTAACACCGAGCTCGGCTCTGAGCTTGAGCTACAGTCAGAACTCGAGAAGGTCGAAGGTATCGTCGGAGTCCACCAAGTCTACGGCGTCTACGACGTAGTGGTTGAGGTCGAAGCAGACTCTGAGCAGAGGCTCAAAGAGATAATATTCTCAAGAATCCGTACGCTCAAACACATAAGGTCTACCCTTACACTCACGGCAGTGTCATGATTCAAGAGTGTAGCCGCTGTTATGATTCTCCCGTATCGACGATAGCGTGCATGTTTGGAGCTAGTTCTTCTCGCTAGCTACCCATCGCATAAAATTGCCCGCCTCAGCTTTATGCTACGGGTAAAAAATCGGGCGCGGCTTAAATACAAAACTGTTAGCGATAGCATGACCTGTATGTCTGACTTTCATGTAGATTCTCAATTATTACCCACTGCTCTGAGGCGCACTTCCAGCGCCATGTTTCGGAACCTCGCAAGCACGTCCTCGTAGTCGAAAGTCCAGCCTTCCCGGTCATCATACATTTCGGGAGGAACGCTGAAGTTTATGGCCCTGCCCTGGTCTTCTACCCTGAGAATAATCTTCGATTTGATTGTCTCGTCTAGCTTGCCAAAGTAAGCGTAAAGCTCAACCAACGACTCATTCGGGATTATGATCTGCAGAACGTTGTCGCCACCCTTCCCTATCTGCTCGGACCACAGGTAAGGCAGGGAGTTCAACTTCTCTCGCAGGACCTTCAACTCGCCTGGGAACAGGGACTTTGCAAAAAGACTGAAGACCACAAATTCTCTCCTGCTCATGGCTATCTTGTCGTCCTGGTCGACAATCCACGTGCCCAACCAGTCGACGTACCAGCCTTTGATGATTCTGCTCACATGCTTCTTCCAGTGCCAGTATGTTGTCCACTTGTCCAACTCGGCCTTTCGAGCTACTTCGGCAAGCTTGAGAGGCTCGATCTGCAGCTGCTCGATTATCCGCAGGTCCGTAGCATCGAAGGTAACTTTCTCTTCGTACTCCTGAGACGGATCCGGGACGTAGCTCGGCTTTATCGACGACCAATCAAATTTGAACTTCACTGCTTCTGGGTCAAAGTACTCGGCCCGGAACGGTGCCCCGATGCGAATGTCCGTCTGGTATACCTCCTTCAGCTTCAGGACCTGCAACTCCTCGAGCTTGGTGAGGAACTCCCACAGTCTTCCTTGATGCTTGAAAGGCACCTGGAAGTGGAGCACCCATTCGTTCTCGGGCATTAACCTGCTGAAGTAGGCGACGTAGGCAAGTTTTGCCAATCCTACACAGATGTCCTTCCCGTGCGGCTCGAACTCGGGGAAGAACGTGATGCGAACGATAACCCGTCGCAGGCCGAGTGCCCACCGATTGACATTCGGCTTGAACCTTATTCTTCCCTGCAACAAGCGGTTGTAGTATCTGGTCACCGAGTCGCTAGATACGGAGAGCCGTCGCGCAATCTCGGTATGTGCGAAGGGTCCCAACTCGCAAAAGAGCCGGATCATCTCCAAATGGAGGTCTGCCTTCCTGCGTGTGCCAACGGCGTTAGTCAGGTCTTTCATCACGAACTCTTCACCTGCACTTTCAGGTTCTCGAACTTCTTGATAACGTAAGGCTCGTCAAGCTGCCACTCCTTCGATGGGCCGTGGAACAGGTGATAGGAGACGCCGTAGTCTTCGGCACTGGTCTGGTCGGTTATGAAGAATCGGAGCGTCGGCTCGTGTGTCTGCAGGCTTTTCAGTCGTGAGAGAAACTCGTTGAAGGTCTCCAAAGGGAGGTAGAGCGACGCGAAGTAATCTTCGCTACCCGAAGCCTCGAACCACAGGAATGGCAACCTCTGCATCAGCGCTGTAAGCCTGATTCTCGTTCCTTCGTCTGCGCCGGAGAGTATCACCCTTATTGGCAGATACCTGTTGCCACTGCCATGCTCCCCGCTGGGTTGCGCCGCCCTCCAGTCTAGGGCATAGCCGTCGATTAGGCCTTGACCCCGCACGTGTTTCCTGTGGTGCCAGACCAGCTTCCGATAACCAATTCTGAAGCGATGGGCCATTTCCCGAAGGCTCCTGCTGGGGTCCTCCTGAAGCTCGCTCAGAATGAGAAGGTCCGCCTTGTCATATCTCTCCTTTTCCATGTCCGGGACCGGAACGAGCGGCACCTTCCGGTGCGCAGGCCAGTCGTACGTCCAGACGCCTTTCCGGAAGTCGTAGTGGTCGCTCATCATCGGAGGAGTTCTCACCCAACTGAACCTGTGGATTTCCAGGCGCGAGAGCACCTCCATCCGTTCGAGCTTCCTGAACAGGTCCGCGCATGTTTCGGCTAGTTCGGCCGGGACCGCCACGTGAATGATGAACCGACCCTCGACAGGGATTTGCTCGACCTCCTTTAGATAGCAGCATTCGTGCAGGAGCGAGAAAATTGTCTTGGCGTGTGGTTGGAAGGATGGCGGGAAACTTGCGATCACGATCAACCGGTCGAGCCCGAGCTTCCTGTAGTTGGGAACCGCCCGCAATGAGATTCTCCGCTCAACCAGGAAGTGCTTGTACCAGTACCTCGCAGTCTCTTTATAGACGCCGAGCTTTGCTGCGACTTCATTGACGTTTGGTCCGAACTGGGTGAGCAACGCGACTAGCCGGGAGAGCTCGGAGTTCCTGTCGTGCCCGGGAGGCCCTTCGGCCCCGTCCGTGCTCAAGCGGTGTTGTGTTGGTTCCTGTAGTATTTAAGTTATCAAGAGCATAGAAGAACCGAGTTTTAGTGCGGTAAATTGTGGTGGTTGTGAAACCCCTGTAAATTTCTCAAAGAAACGTGTGGATTCCCCCCGTCAAATTGTAGTAGAGACAACCTTTCGCACCCGATTGGGCTTGTCGAGCGCAAGGTATTCCTATCGATACACTTCAAGGACCGATGTTGAACCTGGCGGTTATCACGTAGTAGCTGTTCATGACCGCCGTGGTCTGCAGGGAACTTGGAGTGGCAATCGTGGGTGACCCGCTCCACGAGCCGAAGCTGATAGCGCCCGTTTCAGCTGCCGAGACCGACGCACTGCTCCCTGCGTCATACCAGTTGGCGCTCGTCTGACTCCCCGAGGAGGCGAAGGCGTAGGACCCGCTCGACGCAGCAACGATTGTGTAGATGCTCCCA
>JACPTA010000055.1 GCA_016193005.1 Nitrososphaerota archaeon
AACGATAGACGACATAATCGATACCGTTCACGTATTTCCAACTCTGTCTGAAAGTTTGAAACTCGCCGCACAATCATTCTACAGAGATGTTAGGATGATGAGTTGCTGCACTGAGTAGACAAATTTTCCAAAAGTCGTGTTGCACCGAGTAGCATCATTATTCTCGTGATTCAGAACACTATGCGAACAATACAAGAAACGTATTTTTCCATTATTATGACGGTATGCGCACGGACACCGCACGCCGATGATAATCGATCTAAAAGAGAGGTCGTGTCTCCTCCGAATATTCGTACACCCTTATTCCACGTCGGCTGAGCTCATCGAAGTAGGGAAGCGGGTCTATGCACGATTCGGGTGGGACTACGCCCTTGGTCTTTATCCTGCCCTTAGCGAGCCACTGCGCAGCAATTGAAGGTGGGACACCCGTATCGACAGTCCCGCCACCGATCTTCCACTTCTCGTTGGGCGCAGTGATTGCATCATACTTCAGTGTCATCGGTCTTCCATCAATCTCTCCATACAACTCCACGCGCTGCACATCTACATCGAGTTCTACTTCGGTCTTTGGAATCGAGTCGACCACAGAGGCCAGCACGTCGTAGGGCTTCAGCTCGACCCCTTTGACCTTCATCGGCGAACGTGACGCGAGCCCCATCCTTACAAGCAACGTAACCGTCTTGGTGAACTCGGGAGGATACGCGACGATGAAATCCATCTCCTTCACCTCCTTCCCAAGCGTCTTTGGGAGCGTCGCCAACTCGGAGTGCAAGGTGTAGTAACCCTCCATCTCGTTGACGGGATCGGGCAACACAAACCTTTCCTTTCCCGATAATGCGGGAACCTCTTGGATTTCGCCGTTCCGCAAAATGATCGGAGGCAAACTGAACTCGTCGAGGACAGTCCTGATTGAGTAGGGGGATTGAAAGACCTCCGAAGGTTTTGAGACGACCGCGGAGGCGCTGCGCAACTTTACCTTGGAGATCTTCGTCATCTTCGAGCCGCCGTATCCGGCCATGACATTCATTGTACCAGGACTGCTGCCAATACCAAGAATACAAGTAATTCCAGCGTCCTTAGCCCTCGAGTCGAGCGCCAGCTGTTTGAGCGTCATGTGGTAGAGACCTCCCAGGTCCAGGTAGTGAACTCCTGACTGGATGGCAGCCTCCATTACGAGCAGGTTGAACTGATACCAAGTGCTGTTGATTATTACATCGTACTGGCTAACCAATTGCTTCAGCGCTGGAGTGTCTGTAACATCCGCCTTCAGCGCTACTGCCCTGCTTGTGCCGAGCAAAGAAACGGCTCGACTTGCAGCCTCGAAGTTGACGTCTGCTACGCCTATTGTATCTGCTTCCGACGATTCAAGAAGGTCTCTAACGATGTCTTGGGCCATCGCCCCAGCTCCGCCGAGAACAATGATTTTCGACTCGGTTCACTCTCGCTGGTTATCTCCACACAGTGAACCTGTTCTCCGCTTCAACCGGAAATTTGCTTTCAAGAGCCCGGGGCAGAGCGGTCTCGAAAGCCTCCAAGGTCCTGTCGAGGTCTCTGTCGTCGTGGGAATAACAAGTGAAGAGAGGTTCGCCATTGTCCTCGTCGAACATCACCCCATGCTTGAGTAGCTCGAGCTGAAGCCTGGCGAAGAGTTCGAAGTCGCAGGAGCTCAGGTCTCTGTAATTCTTCACCTCGTCTTGCTTCGTAAACAAGACTTGGAACATGGCCGGAAACCCCTGTACTATGCCATCGACGTGTTTATCCTCAAGAATGGCACGAATTCCCTTCATGAGCTTCTCCCCGAATTTGTTGATACTATCGTGAACGTGCTTTGTGCCGAATTCGTCGAGGGTGGCTTCCGCGGCTGCCATGCTGATTGGATTCCCCGCGTAAGTACCGCCATGTGCGACCTTCTTTGGCCCGACCACGCCCATCACCTCCTGAAGGCCTGCGATCATAGATATTGGGTAGCCGTTAGCGAGACTCTTTGCGAATGAAGACAGATGTGGCTTCACGCCGAAGAGCTGCTGTGCGCCTCCTGAGGCAAGTCTGAAGCCAGTCTTTACCTCATCGAAGATTAAGACTATACCGTGCTTGTCGGAGAGTTCCTTGAGGAGTTTCAGGAAGCCAGGTGCTGGAGGGATTACCGCCGCATTCCCCATCACAGGCTCGCAAATAATCGCTGCGACCTCGGCCCCGTACTTCGATATGGTCCTCTCGATTGAATCAAAATCGTTCCATTCCTGAACGATTACGAGGTCGTTGAGAGCCTTAGGTATCCCGAGGGACGAGGGAAAGGGCACGGCCCGCGGAGAATCAAAAGGCGGTTCGGTTGAAAAGAGGAGGTAATCATGCGCGCCATGGTACATCCCTTCAAATTTTATGATCTTCTCTCTGCGCGTGTAACCGCGTGCGATTCTTATCGCGTGCATCGTGGCCTCGGTGCCTGTAACTGAAAATCTCACCATCTCAGCTGAAGGGACCGTAGTCTGTACCTTCTCCGCAACGCTCACCTCGAGTGGATTATCTAGCGCAAAGATGACACCTTTCTCGTCGTACTCGTGTATTCGTTCGTGGACCGCAGAATAACTATGGCCAAGGATGACAGGACCAAACCCTAGCCTGTAGTCGATGTACTCGTTCCCGTCAACGTCCCAGAGGTGAGATCCCTTCGCCCTATCGATGAAAATTGAGCAAGGCCTGTTCGCGCGGCACGACTTGTGCCAGAGCCTCGCATTCGAACTTACACCGCTGGGGAGGACTTGAAGAGCTCTGTCGTGCAGCTCCATTGACTTGATTAGGCTAAACTCTTTCGCCAAAGCAATTTTTTTACCATCTAGCATGTTATTAGGCTTCAGTTTAACGGTTCAAGGCGAAGTCGGATACTGGTCTGTTCGGGACTACTCGACCAGGGCTGGCGGTGCCACTGGACTTACATCTACATCGTACATGTTAACCGATTTCACGTTCACGAATTCCCTCAGGCCATATTTCGATAGCTCCCTACCTATGCCTGACCGCTTGATTCCACCGAAGGGCATTCGCGGGTCTGATTTCACGAGTGCGTTCACGAAGACGACTCCACTCTGGATCTGGGCTGCAAGAGCCCTTGCCTTGGAGGTGTCGGATGTCCATAGACTCGCGCCGAGACCGAAATCACTGCTGTTCGCAACCCTGATTGCCTCATGCTCGTCCGCTGCGACGTATATAGGAGCCACAGGTCCGAAAACCTCCTCGCGCATCACCCTCATCTTCGCGGTGACGTTCGATAATACCGTGGGTTCGTAGAACGCACCCGTTCCATCTCTCGGTCTTCCACCGAGAAGCACTTTGGCGTGCTTTGAAACTGCATCTTTTACCTGCTTATCAAGAATTTGGACCTGTTGCTTGTTCACCAGTGGACCGACATCTGTCTTCGGGTCCGTTGGGTCGCCCGTCTTCTTCGCTCCCATCTGACTGACGAACTCTTCCGTGAACCTCTTCGCGACAGACTTGACGACTATGAACCGCTTGGCAGCAATGCAACTCTGGCCCGAGCTTATCAACCGGGCATCCGAACCTACCTTAGCCGCACTCCCGACGTCCGCGTCGTCG
>JACPTA010000056.1 GCA_016193005.1 Nitrososphaerota archaeon
GCTAGAATTGTGTAGAGGTAGATTTCAAGACTGAATCTCGATGCAAGAGCCTGTGCGAGCGTTATCCAGCCCACGAAGACGAGGCTGAACGGAGGCCTTAGTCCGTATAGCCAGACATTCCTGTTCCACGGTGAGACTAGGTCAGGCTCGACAGGAGGCTTCTCCAACTCGAATGTTTTATAGAAGATGACTTCGATTATTAATCTATGCATCGCACACAGGAGAACCCTCCTCTCCTTCTCTCTCCCGATCGAGGGATTCAACGCGTTGCAAAGGTGCTCTTCCGAGGGCTTTCACCGACCTACGACCTCGTTCTCGATTACGCGACTCTGTTCCAGGATCGGCGCTGGAAGAAATGGCTGGTTGAAGCTGCATCGATAGAGCGCAACTGGAGAGTACTCGACCTAGGCTGCGGCACTTGCATACTCGAGCGATACCTCTCAAAAGAAGGATGCAAAGTCACGGGACTCGACCTCACGGAAGAGATGCTGAGAGTTGCTCAGGCGAAGAAGATTGGTTGCGTCGAGTCTCTGTTCGTAGGAGACGCTGAACAACTCCCTTACGCTGAGTCGGCTTTCGATGCCGTGCTCTCCTGTTACGTCGCAAAATACTGCGACGAGAGAAAACTCGTCAAGGAAGTCAGACGTGTTCTCAAACCTGGTGGTAGCGTGACACTTTACGACTTCTCAACCCCCAGAGGAGTGTTCGCACCCTTTCACGCCTTCTACGTATACGGGATAATGAGGATTCTCGGCTGGTTCTTCAGTCAATTCGACGGCGGGATTGGATTCACCTTCACCAACCTCCCTGAAATTATCAGAGCGAGGCGGTGGGAAGAAAGGCTCTTTGAAATCTTGAGGAAGGAAGGTTTCATAGGTCTTCGAAGGAAGAATCTATCAGGTGGTGTGGTGACGGCCCTCCAAGCCACGAAGGCACAAATCACGTAACGTTATTGTTTGTCCATCTTAATTACTCTGGACTTCTGGATGCGAAACGATGAGCGTGCTCAGCGGTAAGGAGGTAGCAAAGTTCTGCGCCTCCTACACCAAGATCAATCCCAACGGGGTAGACCTAGCTCCAATCCAAGTCATGAGGCTTCCTGCGAACCTGACGATATACCTCAAGGGGGATGCGAGGGGCTATCTCGACCGAAGAGGAAAGGTCGTCGAGGGAAAGAAGAGGCTCTTGCCTGATGCCAAGCACTACTACCACTTCGAAAGAGGTGGGCTCTACGAGCTCAGATTTCCGAAGGTTCGAATCCCATCGAGCTGCACAGGTTTTGCCTTTCCTAGGTCAACGATAAACAGGCTCGGATTAATCAAGCTAGAGACCGCGGTCTTCGACAGCGGGTACACAGGCGAGCCTACTCAGACCATCTATACGCCGGTGAAGGCGTTAGTCCACAGGGATGAGGCTATCGTCCAGCTAATCTTCATCAAGAATGAAAGGCGTGCGAGAGAACCCTACAGAGGACGCTACCAGAACGAAAAAAGGGTCTAGCCCTCACTCACCGTTTTCTCTTGTTCATTCGCTTCGGATAGACGACCTCTTTGTAGTACCTGCAGATTCCTGTGAGTGAACAGACCTCGCACCTTGGCCCAATCGGTTTGCAGGTCGTCTGCCCAAATCTGACAAACAAGTCGTTCAGTTCCAACCAGTACGCCTTCGGTACCCCCTTGATCAGCTCCATCTCGGTCTGCTCCGGCGTCTTGGTATCAACGAGAGCCAGCCTGTTGGAGATTCTGTGGACATGAGTATCAACAGGGATTGCGGGTTCATTGAACCCGTAAACGAGCACACAATTCGCGGTCTTTCTGCCCACGGAGTGGAGCCTGAGCAGGTCTTCCATTCGCCTAGGGACAACGCCCCCGAATTCATCGATGAGCTGCCTGGCGACCCTGATCACGTTACGTGCCTTGACATTGTAGAAACCTGCGGGTCTGATTCTTTCACGGACGTCGCTTTCAGGGGCTTTGGCAAGTTCTTCGACGTCCTTGTATTTCGCGAAGAGCTTCTCCACGGCTCTCGTGGTGTTTTCATCTCTCGTCCTGTGCGAAAGAATTGTACCTATCAGAATCTTGAATGGGTCTCCGTCTTCGGCGTCCTTCAGTTCCGCCAGCGCGGTAGCCCGGCCATCCTTACTTCCGTAGACCATCACTCTCATCTTCGCTAGGATCTTCCCGATGCTCAGCTTTCTCGTGTAATCCAAGGCTCCTTTCTGGACCATTCCGCTACATCGACCCCCACCCTCCCCGCGTCGTAAGCGGGCGCGTACCCGATTCGCTTCCAAGATTCTTGTTCGTTAAGGAGCAATCCTCCCCTAATCTGCTCAGCCGTGTATTTCGGGAACGAGGACCTCTTGAAGAAGCCCCCCTGTCTGATGGTCGCACGCTTCTCGCACGACTTTGCTATCATCTCTGCCAGTTCCGCCATGCTTGCGTCGAAGGATTTTACGAGATAGAGGGCGCTGGATGATTCGACCGTTGCGGCCTTGTGGAGCATCTGAGAAATGTCTTTTGGGTGAGAAAACGAAATCTTCTCCATCCCCCCTTTTGGGAGTAGGACCTCGCCGCTCTCGATCATCTCCAACAAAGGTAGCGTGAGGGTAGGGTCGCGCGAACCCACCGCTCTCGCCGCCCGTATGACCCTGATCTTGATCTCCGGGTTGGAGCTCCCGAACGCTTGGAGGATTTTCTCCGCTTCTAGCTTCGCCCTCTGGTATGGGTGCTCGGGATTAGGTTCGGAGCTCTCTTCTATCGCCCTCCTCCTGAACCCGTAGACGTCAATCGTGCTAAGATGTGCGATTGTCCTTACTCCATGCTCCTTGGCCTCCTCAAGGAGATTCCGCAATCCCTCGGTGTTCACACTCATGAACTCCGCATCCTCCGTAATCCCGGGCGTTTCAGAGGCTAGGTTGTAGACGGTCTCGACACCCTCCAGAGGTTCGTGCAAACTAGTCTTCTGAAGCAGGTCTCCCTCGTAATTCTGCACTCCGCACTGATCCAAGATACGTATTTGAGCGCCCTTTCTGAATATGGCTTTTGAGATTTCTCCTTGTTCGAAGAAGTATTCTGCCAGGTGTCCACCGACGAAACCGGTACCCCCTACGATGAGGTTCATTTTTCATCTTCAGGCCAGGATTAGGAACAAGAGAACCACAACTATGATTACTACTATCATTGCTGCGTAATATCTTCGCCTGTTTGGCCGTTTGGGTTCTTGGTCGAGCAACGGCGGAATCATTATGCGATGGGCCAACTCGCGCACTCAACACTCCGGCTACGGTTTACCCGCTCCGCCCGCAGCCTTGATCTCAAAATCTCCTCTCACCAATTTCATCTGGAGGTCCTCCTCAAACTTTGAAATGTTCCCGAAGATCTCCTTAACCCTCTTCTTTGCGACAGGAGAGAGCCTTGGTGCCACGTTCTGCCCTCCGTATCTTCCGTACGCGATTCCCTTGAACCTGATCTTCTCGCCCTTAACATCGATATAACCTCTCAGTATATTCGCTATCTCGCCACCACTGACCTCGTCGATGACCACGGAGTAGTCCAGCTTCTCTCCCGACTCGTTCAATCCCCCGCCTCAACCACTCATCGGTATATGAAGAGTGGCTGCCTAGCTTATCGCGAGTTCCTCATCGACGCACGATAGCGGGGTATCTGAAGTCCTCCTTGCAGGTATTGAGCACCACATGGGTGTTCGTCCTCTCGACGTGCGGGAGAGCGAGTATCGCCTTTGTGAAGTTGCTCACCTCCTCCCTGTTCCTGAACTTTGAGATCACTATGCTGTCCTCCGCACCCGTCACATCGTAGACAGCACAGACAAACGACATGTTTGCAATTTCCTTCTGCACTTCTAGAAGCTTGCCCTTCGAAACGGTCACCTCTGTCACGGTCGTGAGCTCATAACCAAGCTTCTCCTGGTCGACGATGGCAGAGTAACCCTTCACCACCCCCTCCTTCTCCATCTTCCTTATCCTGTTTGCCACGGTCACCACCGAACATTTCACCTTCTTCGAGAGCTCCCTGAATGACAGCCTAGCATCTTTCAGGAGTTCGAGGACGATTCTCCTGTCCAGTTCGTCGGAATCCAAGTGTGAACCCAACCGCAGTCGTTCTGGACATTTGACATATTCATATGCTTTTTCCCAAACAAATGTAACATTGTCAAGCAAGATTTATATGCAGTTCAAAAACAGCGTCGCTATTGCCTTTCGATAGGACCGCAAAGGGTTCGTTGGTGCCTCGAAAGAGAACTGCGAGGCAGGTGCTGGACGCAATCTCAAAAGAGGGTGTGAAGTTCGTTGACCTTCAGCTGACCGATGTTCCAGGAAGGCTCCGCCATGTAACCATTCCGTCCAGCATGGTCTCGGAGAAGGCTTTCAGCGAGGGAGTGGCGAAACTTGACGGGTCCTCAATCAAAGGGTTCGTGGAGATCTTCGAGTCTGACATGGTGCTCCTCCCCGACCCTTCAACTTTGGGAGTCGTGCCCTGGGGAGACCCAGCTTACAAGGTGGCCAGACTAATCTGCGACGTTGAGTGGGGCTTCGGGAAGGGTAGGTTCTCCAGAGACCCTCGATACGTCACGCAGAAAGCGGAGGAGAAGCTGAAGCAGGCAGGCTACACGAACTCGCTGTGGGGACCCGAGGTCGAGTTCTTCGTCTTCGACAGCGTAACGTGGGACGTCTTCAACCCTTTCAGCTCGAGCTTCAAGATCACTTCGAAAGAGTCTGCCCTTGAAACGAGAGGTACCAACTTTCCAATCAGATTCAAGGAGGGATACTATCCTGCTCCTCCAGTAGACACCCTCATGGACTATAGGAGCGAGTGCGTCACAGACCTCTGGGAAGGCTTCGGAATTCCCTGTAACGCCCACCACCACGAAGTCGCCACCGCAGGGCAGTGCGAGATCGACATGTACAGGGACACCCTTGTCGCGATGGGAGACAACGTAGTGACGTACAAGTACGTGACCAAGAACGTAGCCCAGAAACGGGGCATGATTGCCTCTACTATGCCGAAGCCTATTTTCGGCGATAATGCAGTGGGGATGCACGTCGCGTCAAGTCTCTGGAAGGGTGAGAGGAACGCGTTCTTCGACGCAAATGACGACTATGCCGAGGTGAGCCAGGTCGGTCGATACTATATCGGGGGGCTCCTGGAGCACAGCAGGGCACTCTGCGCAATTACGAATCCAACAACAAATTCGTACCGAAGGCTCGTGCTCGGCTACGAGGCACCAGTCTACATCGCTTGGAGCAGGGCGAACCGTTCTGCGAACGTCAGGATTCCGGTCTATGAGAAGGGGAAGGGTGCAGAGGGACCGAAGCGCGCCGAGTTCAGAACTCCAGATCCGTCCTGCAACCCGTACCTGGCATTCGCCGCAATAGCCGCTGCTGGGTTGGATGGCATCAAGAAGAAGATCGATCCTGGCTCACCAGTGGACGAAGACATCTACAAGCTCACTCCGAAGAGGAAGAAGGAGCTTGGGGTAGGCGAGCTTCCGGGGAGCCTCCAAGAGGCGATAGAGAGCTTGGAGAGCGATTCTGAATTCCTGAAGGATATCTTCGGGAACGACATGCTCGAAACGATCAGAGAAATCGGGATGGAGAATTACAGGCTTGTCTCGGCTAGACCTTACAGGCTTGTCTCGGCTAGACCACATCCGTTCGAATTCCACCTGTACTTCGACTTATGACCCCCATCTCTGGAAGTCGACTCGGTTTCGAAAAGTGCGTTTGCAGATTATTGGGAATCCCCGTCATTCTCGCCCATGACATAACCTGAGCCTCGGCTATTTTTGACGTCAGACTTCTAAAGGCTAACGCCGTCAAAAATTATTTCCGAGTGAGACAGCGCTTCACCTGGTACAGATTTAGGGGGAAATTTCATTGGCGGAAGCGCGATGAACCCTATAGATTGTTCGCTGACAGGCTTTGGAGCAAGACTTAATTTCTGGTTCTCAATAATGATATTTTGGAGTCTTGAATGTCTACCAAGATAGGTAGGAGACGCTTCTTCAAGAGTGGGCTCTTCTTGGCCCTCATGGCGGGAGGAACACTGGCTTCCGTCTTCAGTTTC
>JACPTA010000203.1 GCA_016193005.1 Nitrososphaerota archaeon
CAAAGTTCTTCGAATATTTCTACATCCTCGGTCCATCGGCACTGGCCACCTCAGCGCTCGTGCCGTCGATACTTGCCGCTGTCGGCGATAGGGTCAAAGAAGAGTTTAGGGGAGCGTCGATGGGACTGTACAGCCTAATGCTGAGTTTTGGGATCGCCTTGGGTGAAATCCTTGCAGGATATGCACATAGCATCGGAGGATTGCCGACGATATTGGAAGGAGGCGCGGCTCTCTTCGTCGTCGCCTCCGTGGGTAGCTTTGTGCTGCTTCGGCGTGTCAAGAAACGGCAGCCAATGCATTCCTGATGTCTTCTGTGAGGTCAGCCTTGTCCTCGATTCCGACGGACAGCCTGATCAAGTCGTCAGTAATTCCGAGAGCCTTCCTCTCCTCATCGGGAAGTGAAGCGTGAGTCATCCGTGCTGGATGGTCGGCGAGCGATTCAACTCCACCAAGGCTCTCCGCCACACTAAAGACTCTCAACGCTCTCAGGAATTTCTGGGCCGATCTGAAGCCTCGCCGTAGTCTGAACGAGAGCATCCCACCTCCCATCTTCATCTGCCTCCTTGCCTGTCGGTAGTAGGGAGAGGCTCTGAGGAACGGATAGTAGACTGCCCTAACTTTGCGGCTATTCTGAAGCAGTCTGGCTACCGCCAGGGCATTCTTGGAATGCTGTTCCATCCGGAGGGGGAGAGTCCTTATTCCGCGGAGAGTCAAGTAGCAGTCAAATGGGCTCGGAACCGCCCCCACGGCATTCTGCAGGAACTTCAGCCTCTGATAGAGGGTCCTGTCAGAAGTGGCGAGCGCTCCCCCTATCAGGTCACTGTGTCCAGAGATGTACTTCGTGGTACTGTGGACGACGATGGTGGCACCAAGTCTCAGTGGCTGTTGAAGGTACGGAGACGCGAACGTGTTGTCGATGACAGAGATCAGGTCGTAGTCCCGTGCGGCCCTGGCGACTCTCCTGATGTCAAGGACAAGCATCAACGGGTTCGTGGGGGACTCGAACCAGACCATCTTGGTCCTCTCGTTTTTCAGCTCAGTATTGAACCGAACTTCGTCTGTAGCGTCAGCCGTGCTGAATGTTATTCCGTAGTTTCGAAGTACCTTGTTGAAAAGCCTGTGCGTACCTCCGTAGACGTCGTTGCAGATGACGACGTTGTCTCCCTTCTTGAGGAGGCCGGTGACAGTGCTAATCGCTGCCATCCCCGACGAGAAGGCGAGGCCGTACTTCGCACCCTCGAGTGATGCCACCGCCCTTTCAAGCCGCTCCCTCGTTGGGTTCTGGGTTCTGGAATACTCGTAGCCCTTCGTCTTTCCCACTCCTGCCTGCGCGTAGGTAGAGGCGAGGTAGATCGGGGGAGCGACTGCCCCCGTGGCATCATCAGGCTCGTTACCCACGTGGACTGCACGGGTGGCGAATCGCATATCGTCAGTTGCACGTCTGAGGGTCTCTTTAAGCGTGATTTACGGGAGCCTGTATCCCTGCGATCTCATCCACTCGTCGTTGAAGATCTTGCTGAGGTAGTTCCTGCCCGTGTCGGGTAGCAACACCACGATATTCTTGAGATCCGAATGATCTTTCGCGAATTTCAGGCATCCCGCTACCGCTGTTCCCGATGAGCCTCCTGCCAGGATACCCTCTTCCCGGGCGAGTCTCCTTGTCATGACAAAACTCTCCTCGTCCGTGACTCGCAAGAGGCTGTCGGCTATCTTCGTGTCGTAGGTTCGAGGTAGGAAATCCTCGCCTATCCCCTCCACCTTGTAGGGGTGCAGTGGAAAGTTCGTTCCATACTTTTCGTTGTGATACATGGAACCATCTGGCTCTACTCCCACTATCAGGACGCGCCCGCTCTTTCTCTTCAGATATCTCCCTACTCCGGAGATTGTTCCTCCCGTCCCGACACCAGCGACGAACGCATCTAGCTCACCCCGCATCTGCTCCCAGATCTCTGGGCCGGTTGTCCGGTAATGCGCACCGGGGTTGCCCTCGTTCTCGTACTGGTTCGGCATGAACGAGTTCTTTGTCTCCTTCTGCAACCTCTTCGCGACGTTCACGTAATGTTTGGGCGAGTCTGGCGATGCGTCTGTGGGTGCCAGGATGAGCTTGGCTCCGTAGGCCCGCAAGAGAGCTCGCTTTTCCTGGCTGACCTTGTCGGGCATGGTGAAGACAACCTTGTATCCCTTCACAGCGGCAAGCTGGGCAAGTCCTACGCCGGTATTCCCCGACGTAGGCTCGATAATTGTGCCTCCCTTCCTGAGCAAGCCTCTCTTCTCGGCATCCTTGACAACGTAGGGCGCAATCCTGTCTTTGACTGACCCGCCAGGGTTCATCATCTCCAGCTTGGCGAAAATCTTGGGCTTGACACTTCTCGCGACCTTGTTGAGCCGAACGATTGGAGTGTTCCCGAAACCCTGCAGGATATCGTTCAGAATTCTGGCCACGTGTCAGCTACCCCTATGTGCCGATACCTTCAGAAGGAGCGATAATCAACGGTGCAGGTAGGACAATTGGCGGAAAAGGGGTTGCCGAGTCTAACCCTCCATCACTCCGATCAGGCAAACTTTCCGCGGCCTCTGCGCCACTCGTATTAACATTTCCACGGAAACCATCGAAGAGTGGGTTGCTAACATTCAACTCCCAAAAAGGATTATAGCACAACGGGAACGGTTCGAGGTTCGACTGCGGGGGTCGCCCAGCCTGGTCAACGGCGCGAGTGATTCGCACCGCGTTGCTTAGGACCTCGTCCCTTAGGGGTTCGTGGGTTCGAATCCCACCCCCCGCACCTAGGACTACTCGTGTTCGATGATTGGGGGAATTTACGCGGCTTGATTTGCTGACAAATCACCGTTAGAATACTCATCCACCAGCCACTTGGGAATGCTTAAATTCTCGTAGACATATATGTTTACGGCACGTGGCGACGACTCAAGTGCAGGTGAGGATTCCTAGGAAGATGGTCAGAGAGATAGACAAGTGGGTGGCTGACGGAAGGTTCGCCAGTCGGAGCGAAGCCATCAAGACAATCGTTGCATTGTACAACGAGAGAGAACGCACCAGAGGCTTCTACCAGATGCTTTCGACCAGAAGTGTGGAGGCGAAGAGGAGACCTGACCGC
>JACPTA010000204.1 GCA_016193005.1 Nitrososphaerota archaeon
CAGTTCCAGAGGCTACCGAGCTTCCGGCCTCATCCACCACTCCCACTGGTGATAACACCGTCCCAGAGATTAGGGAAATCCAATCCCAGCTCGCCGAGATAAGTTCACACTCGAATGAAGGGCCGCAGGGGAACGTTGGTCAGAGTGCTCCAGATAGCGAACCCGTCGCATTCAGGTTTTCAAACACGGAGGTTGTGGCGACGACAGGCTACGAGTTTCTTCAGGCATTAGAGAACGTTCCGACAAGCGTATTGGAGTCCCATGTCCAGAACGGCGACTTCGAGAAGTGGTTCGCGGAAGTGCTTTCTGACGAGTCGACAGCAGAGTCATTCAGGAGAATAAGAGAGGGAGGATTCTCCGGTGAAGAGCTCCGTTCACAGGTGGCATCGTCGGTAGCCAGGTACGGCCTCCAAGAGCAGACGATTCGGTCTGCTTCAGGCGTGGCCTAGACTGTTTAGGCCTGATACTGTCCCTCGCAGAATCTTGAAAGGGTATTCGCCCACTCCCAATGCCTTCAAAAAATCTCTCCTCGAAAGGATTCCAGCTGGTCAATGGCGTATGGATCTCAGATGCTCTCCTGTTCTATCTTGTGAGAAATGAACCTCAGAAAGGGGCGGATCATCTCCGTCCCAACTAGTACAAGATCAAGGAGACGACCCGACCGCAATTACGCCGAGAGCGCGGAGCGCTAGGCTGACTTCCACTCATCATGTCTTGTCTTTGGATAGTCATTTGCGAGACGATGAATATCTTGCAGTAACTTGCTTCGGGAGAAGTGCATAAAGGTCTGGATGATCGGTCTTCAGCCTGTTTAGTGTGGGAGGGAGAAGACCGTTCCTGCTTACGCGCTTGACTTGGTAACGTATGAAACGATTCATCTGCGGGACGTTCAAGTAATTCGATACGGCGTCAAACGCTGCCTCCTCCGAATAACCCTTGACGCTCACGAAGTATGGTGCGAGTATCAACCATGCTGTTCTGTGCCTTCCATCCGTGATTTGATACTTTAGGAGCTCTTCGACGTATGCATATCCCGCAAGCTGTCTTGGTGCAGGGCGCGGGACGAAAGGCTGAATATCGGCGACGAGCTGTCTCACATAGGGAGGAACCGGTCGAGTCCTCACAGCCTTCATACCCGAGATCATGAGAACGTTGGCAAGTGAGGCGAACAAATCCTGAATCATGTTCTGTTCAAAGTAGACGTTACCTGATTGGAGAGGCAAGTTGACCAACTTCCATCTTCCCTCGTCCATCAGGTCATACCTTGTGGCGGCCATCAAGTAGTCTTCCAGTGGACAATAAAACAGGTAACGAGAATCCCGATTCGGGGATCTCCTTACCGGGAGACCTATCGATTGCGAGATGATAGATAGCATCGTCTCTGGCCTCTCTTCCAAGAAGCAAACTTTCGCCCTCTGCGCTTCGACCTTGGCAAGACTCGTGGCGAGGATGGGCTCTTTCGACGCAGCGAGTACAGCGACGAAGAAGCTGTAGAATTCAACAACATCCTCCTGCACCGAACTATCTCCTGTTCGGCGCGCGTATCGAAGGTATTGGAGCGTCACTCTTACTTGATGCATGTCGATATCCGGGTTCTTGGCAGCACGTATCAGCCTGTACTTCGCCTGCTCTATGATTTGCTCTCGCGGCAGCAACGAGTCTTCAAGAGGGGTCTTCGCAAGCTGTTCCCTAGCTTCGGGCAAGAACGGGTAGCTAACCAGCTTTTCATCTATGATCAGAGTTCTCCCTCCTAACGATAGTAATTATTCCAGTTCAAAAAAATCAGCAAATGCATCTCGATTGAACAGAATCCCTCTCTGATGAGCAATCTTTCCTTGACTTACACTATCAGCCTTTCTTTAAGCGTGTTCCCTTCTACCCCCTCTTTGCAGTCGAGACCAGCGTGAGTACGTCCCTATCTCTGAGCATGTAGTCGGTGGGAAGGTGCAAGCCAGTCCTCTTGTCTACAGCGTACAGTAGTCCTTTCGCCAGGTCGCTGTGAATTTGGCCAGCCAAATCCTCGGCGGTTGAGCCACTGGGCAGAAGGTAGACATCGGGCAGCACATTACCGTGCTTATCTGTGAGCCTATCGATATCGAATACTGGATAGATTGAATTGAGGCGGAGTAGCTTGAAGACGGTTGAACTCACTGCGAACTGCACTCCCGTTCTCAGGTATTCACCGAAAACCTTCCTCCTGATGTATGCCAAGGCTTCCTTCTGCGCTTCATTCAATTCTTGGGGCTTGATTACCTCAAACCTTTCCTCACCTGGGACATACTTGATGAATCCCTTCGACTCTGCCCTTCGGAGCGAGAGTTCCGCCTCCCCGCTCGTGGGGACAACGATTAGATCCTTGTGGCGCTCCCTGAGATTCTTGAAGTTCTCCGCCGAATGCGGAAGATCCATCTTGTTGGCAATTATCAGCGTTGGCTTGGACGTGTCTCTAAGTATCCAACAGAAGTTCTGCACCTCCTTCTCGTCCCAGTTCTCGACATCCTTCCCCTCCAGGAGCGATTCCTTGAGAGCATACTGTGCATGACTCTTCTTCACGCCAACCCCTTGGAAGGTCTCCACCACAGCATCAGCCAGGCTCGAGCTAGGCAGTTTCGCGACCTTCGCCATCTTCCCCAAATTGCTGCTGAAGAGCTTCGTGTACCAAAGCACGAGTTCCAGCTCCACGTCAGCGAAGTCTGCAATCGGGTCCCCGGTACCAGGCTCCGAGATTTTCCCATCTTTATCGACACTCCCAGAAGCATCGACCACATGTAGCAGGGCGTCCGACTGGGCGGCGACAGAGAGGAACTGATTACCCAGACCCTTTCCCATCCAAGCGCCCTTGATCAGACCCGGCAAGTCCGTAACCTCAATCGGGATGAACCTCCAGCCATCCTCGCAACGAGAGTTCTGCGGGTTGTCAGTCACACCGAACTCCTTGTGGACGCACAGCGTCACGGCGTTCGCAATTCCAGAGTTGGGAGTCTTTGTTGTGAACGGGTAGTTACTAGTTTCTTGGGACTGCATCGTCATGGAGTTGAAAAGTGTGGTCTTCCCCGCGTTCGTCTTACCGATAAGGCCAATCTTGATAGTCATCGGCGTTCGTGTCTGCCGAAGAGCGTCCTACTTATAGTCGTGATGGAAACGCGCTCTGTCGAGAATTCGGGACATGGTAGATAGATGTCGAGCATCCATGTCCCGCAAATCGGAGAGCATTCTATGCTGAGAAGCTTAAAAAGAACCAACCCGTCTCTGTTCTAACGTAGGGAGTTTCATCAATGCCCGATTGGCGAACCATGAAAACCTTGATTGTAGGTCGAGACGAAATGAAAGGCCTCGTGACTATGTCCGAAGTAGTAGAGTTGGTGGAACAGGCGTTTCGCGCTCACGGTCAAGGCAATTACATTATGGATCCGAAATTTCACATAATTATTCCAAGATACGGTGGTGAATGGGAGGCCATGCCATCATACCTTGGAGAGCCAGAGTCCGCCGCGTGCAAGTGGGTCGCCATTCGGGACAAGAACCGTGAAAAGTACGGCTTATCGACGGTCATCTCGACCATTGTCTACACAGACCCAGAGACAGGTTTTCCCTTGATGATCTGCGATGGTACTTATCATACTAACATGCGCACTGGTGCCAGCGGCGCTGTCTCATCCAAGTGGCTGGCGCGGAAGAATTCAAAGAGTATTGGACTCGTTGGCGCGGGCGGAGTCGCTGTAGGCGCGATTCGTTCCATGGCATGCGTTGGCAATTATGAGGAGGTCAAGGTGTGGAGCCGCCAGAAGAAGAATGCGGATGCCTTTGTTAATAAGATGCAGAAGGAATTCGAATACAAAATGGTGGCGGTGGACAACGTGAAAGACGCGGTTGACACTGATATAGTGATTACCTCAACGCTCGCCATGAGCCCCGTAGTCAAGGATGAATGGGTCAGCGAAGGCACCCATATCGCTGCGTTGGGCGCCGATATGGAAGGAAAACAAGAATTGGAAGCGAAGCTTTTGAAGCGGTCGCGGATATTCATGGACGATGCTGGTCAATGCGTTCGAGATGGGGAGATAAACGTCCCGCTGAGAAAGGGCGAATTGAAAATAGAAGATGTTGTCGGGACTATCGGCGAAGTCATCACTGGTAAGAAAAAAGGCCGAATTACAGACAGAGATATCACCATCTTCGATTCCACTGGTATTGCGCTTCAAGATGCTGCCGTAATTACTCTGGAATACAAGCGAGCGCTGGAGAAGGGCGTCGGAATAATGAAGAGAATGAACGGCACAGGCTACGCAGACTTCTAACCAAGATAACCTCCGCCTTCTCTTTAAGATTCGCTAATTTCTTGGTGGATGTGGATGGTTGCAACCTCCGGCTAGTGATAGCCTAGCCGAGTAAGCGTGCCGTCCAATCTCGCTTGATCAGGCAAGATACGACGCCAGGCAGCCGGCCAGAAGGCTTTCCTATATGTCAGAAAATGATATATACAAAAAACCCAGTACTTGGGTAAACCCAAGGGA
>JACPTA010000205.1 GCA_016193005.1 Nitrososphaerota archaeon
ATGTCGGAAACCTACCGGGCTACGGAAGTCCGCATCCCGTGAGGGATAAGATCACCTTCGTAAGGGGTGTGAGCGAAGACGGAAATAGAGAGTTCGCTCCGTCTCTGGTCCAATCGCTTGAAGACTCGGTGCATCATCAAGTGATAGCCTTCGAGTTTACCAAGCAGCAACAGGGAACAGCTGCGATTCCTAATAGCTCAAGGGAGGTTGTTCTCCTCATTAGGGGACTCGAAGAGCCAGGCGATAGGAAAGCGATGACGTACCCCCTTCCACTGAAATTCTCTACGGAAGCAGCGGACGCTCTTTTCCCCACTCTCGGCCCACTAAGCGTATCTGCACTCGGCCCAGTGCTTACATTCTTCCCACTGGTGGCTGGCCTCCTAGTCTACTTCTCGCCTTGCTTCATGGAGATGACTGCCGTGTACTTGGCTCTGATAAGCGGGGTAAGAGTAAGTGAACTATCCGAGAAGAAGAGCAATCGAGGATTCAGACTCAGAATAGTCGCCTCTGCACTTTTATTTGTGGCTGGTTTCGCCTCTATCTATACGGCTGCTGGGATAGTTGCCGGATACTCCGGGCAGATAATGCAAGGCTCCATCTTTGAGAACCTGTCATTCCCTTTTCGAATCATCGGTGGGTCAGTCCTTATCTATCTGGGTATGCAGTCGTCGGGATACGTTCCGAGAGTCTTGGGGCTCCATTCTTCACCCCTCTTTCCGAAGGTGAATGCGAGCTGCAGGGTTGGGGGTTCGTTCGCAGTTGGCCTGACTTTCGGCTGCCTTCAATGCTTTAGGGGAAGTCTAGTGGTCGCGATGCTATTCTTTGCGTGGACCATGGGTTCGGCCGGGTCGGGTGGGTTGATCATGCTCCTACTCGCACTCACCTTCGGCATTCCCTTCGTTCTCATCGCTGTTCTGGCGGGACGAGCATCGTTCGTAGAGCGTCTGGCCCCAAGGATCGCGGGTTACGCTGGATTGGCAACCAGCGTGTTCCTAATCCTATTGGGCGTATCGACCCTCCTCTTTGACAACCATCCCCTCCTGGACCCGTTATACTACGCCTTCAAAGCGATGCTAGGGCCTAACGTCCCTGTCGCTCCGCCGTAGCCCTGGGCAGTCGACCTTGCGTTGCTCGGCGGCATGCTCGTATGCTTTTGCGCCTCGCTTTGCCTTCCTTTATGGTCCACGGACCCATCTCCACCCGGTCATCTTGAAGGTCCTCCGTGTAAGTATGTCATTTGTCATTATTTCGAGCTCTAGAACCAGTGGCGCATCCAATATTTCTCAAACAGAACTCTCTGCATATACCAGATCCGGCTAGGAGAATGGAACTCTATGTCAGGATGAGGTTTTGCAAACCAGGTTCCCTTTACGAACCCGGCCTGCCCGCCGCCTGTCATAAGGAAGCAGGCCCCACCACCATCCCAAGCCTTCTCCCTTCCTCTGTGCTTGATTTCTACGGCGAGATTGTTCGCAACGATCTCTGCCTGCCGGTGAGCGAAGACCCCGGCCTTGGGGAGATATGGCACGAAGCCGGAGGGTGTGGGCACCGCAGTAATGTCCCCTACCGCGTAAACGTTACTGTAGCTAGTCCGCATGGTTGCAGGATCAACCGGTATCCATCCTGTTTGGTCGGTTAGTCCCGCTCGTTGCACTACCTCAGGACATATGTGGGGCGGAACAGCAAATAAGAGGTCGAATCGAATTGTCGAGCCGTCTTCGAAGACGGCTTCGTCAGATTTCACTTCCTTGAGCTTTACTTTGAACTTAGCGTCTATGCCCCGAGACTTCATGAACTCAAACGTGCTGTTGCCGATGTCAGGACCAGCCGATGGAAGGGGAAGCCCTTCAGGAGTGAAGAACCTGATCCTGACCTTATCTCCTAATCCTCTTTCCCTAAAGTAATGGTCGATGAGGAAAGCCGCCTCATAGGGCGCTGCAGGACACTTGAAGGGCAGGCTTGAAACTCCGACCGCGATCGTCCCACCGTCAAACTCTTTCAGGGCCCTCCAAAATCTGAGCGCGGAGTCGAGATCGTAGATGTGGTGAGAGTTCTCGAGGAGGCCAGGTATCCTCTCGGGAGCATACTGGGCTCCCAATGCGATGACAAGATAATCATAGGAGAGACCCGAACCGTTAACCTGAACAGAGCGGCTCTCCAAATCGATAGCCGAGACCTCACCCGTAAGAACCTTAATGCCCTTCTTTCTCAACACTTCAAGCTTACGTTGAACCTGTTCCGGCTTCCTTTCCCCCAACATCACCCACGGGTATGAAGGAGGGAACCGAAAGAACTTCATCTTGTCAACAACCGTCACATCAGCCCGATCGCCGAGCCTTTCCTTCAAAACATTGGAGGCTACCAGACCTCCGATTCCGCAACCCAAGACAAGAATGTCCATAAATTATCTGTTTGCTTACGAGAACTATTTCTCGAATATCCCTAACCCGTTAGGAATAGCATTTTCATGGAAATCTTCGCAATCGAATCCGACTAGTGGGCAGAGCAGATTATGGAGCTGCATGATGAATGCTGCCATCTTAGAACGTGACAGCAGCTAGGAGGAGCCTACCTATAGACCAGATATGTTCAAGGGTTGAAGAGTTCATTCAAGCGTTAAAGCGAAGATTGATTTTTGTCGCCCATTTTGTCCTGGGTAATGAACATCGTAGAGAAAAGGACTGGAGTTTCCAGCACGGTATATGCCACTACGGTAGTCATACTCCTCATCATTGCCGGAATAGGATACGGCCTCTACACCACCCAGACTCCTCGCACAATCACTTCGACGGTCACCTCCACAACTGCTGTCACCTCAAGTTCTATCCTTACGTCAACAATCACATCGACCGAAACAACTCCAACGACCCTAGCAAGGATTGGCGTTGTTGGAGGCTTCCTTGATGGTAAGATCGTTGCCTTCGAGTTCTATACCCCATTCGAATGCAAGCCTTCGCTCACCGAACTGTTCCAGAATTCGGAGGAGGCGCAGGTCGCTGCCGCGGTGACCTCTTGCGAGGTGGGAGCACCAGGAACATTCCCACCAAACGCAATTCCCGTATGGGGACTGGTTCCCGCGTTCGCAGGACTCTCAATCTTCGGAGTTACAGCGTTCGGCTCCACCCCAGAAGGCTATCCAAGCTACGACGGCAGGACACTCCTAACCAACTGCACTGGTAACGGTCATATGCCTCCCTGTCCAGACCACCCACCGCTCTTTTACTCACCTGTCAACTCGATCGTCGAGAGGTCCATGAATATCACGAACGGAGTCATGGATCTCCCGCAAGGCGTGATGCCATTCCCCGCCCACAACCACATAGTCGACACGGCCGCGGGTCAGCAAGACATCCCGTGGAATGCGATAGCCGTCTTCGTCTTTGACCCCAACATTTTCCCCAACCCTGTAACCGGCAGATGCGAACAGATAGTGCCTTCGAGCCTCCAGAACGCTACAGAAAATTGCCTCACCTCAATCGCGGCACTTCAGCACGCCATGGCCACCACAAACGATGCAATTGCCGATGCAAACGCAAAGAATCCTATCTGGCTAGCTATAGGACAACCACTCACACAGGTTGTAATCGCCGGAGCCTCAGATCCCTCGCAGTATAGAAACGCTAACTCGAACATCGACGTTCCATTCGCAGTGAAGGAGTACAACCCCTACCCACCGCATCCATAGCAAATGATCTAAGAGTAGTGGAGAAAAATAAGACCTCCACTTCCCCTCCATTTTTGAGCGAAAAAGCCCAGGTCATGTTCCGCAGATTTCCCATGACACGGAGAATCAGATTTAAACGCCAGAGGGTCTCGATGTCAGGCTGATTTGATGAGAAGTTCTACTAGGTCGATTCTAGGGCTCGAAAGTACACGGATAGTCCGCTCCTCGCAGACATGTCGAGAGCTCTGCCGCGGGCTTGCCATTAGGCAGATGCCCTCGTACAAACTCAAGAGAATCATCGGGTTCGTTCCCATCGCTGTTTGCGCTACCTTCTTTCTAGCATCGTACGGGCAGGTGACCGCTGTCTAATCCTAGGATTTCCTAGATATTCGTTGTTGGGCAGCCTCTCGACGAAAAAAGAGACTGTTGCCGAAGGTTAGGTAGCGCGGAGTTACCGTCCAATCTCTCTCTGCATTCCAACGATGGAACTCCTTATCTTGGTTCTCAGCTCCGGCGTATCACGTCTGCCGTGATGCACGATCTGGTATCTCAGCAGCCTTTCAAGCAAGTCATCGACCTCCTCACCTTCTTCTTCGTGGTCGCACGGAATTCCCAGGTCTTTGCAGCCAACCTTCGTGGGCATGTTCGATTCTGGGTACGAATGGCAACATAAGTATGATGCTTAACGTTCAAATTGACACTTGTAGCGATCTGCTGAAGCCCTTCTAGGCTCAAGAAAAAGATGTGGGTCTCATGGACTCACATTGGATGTTCCTTCTTTGCGTGCTCCACGAGTTCCACTTGCGTATGGAACTCGGCCCCACAGGGACCGCACCTAAAGTGGTTGTGTTCGGACATTCGCTTGACGAAAAGGCGATGGGTTAACCCGCAATTAACGCTTAGCTTTAACGATTGAAGTGAGCGTTGAAACGTGACCGCATCAATCAGGCTTCACGATAAGCACTGAGTACGCATCCAAGACAGACTGTGTTCGAGATAGGTTGATCAACCGGGTGTCAACATCCAAAAGAATAAATCGAGATTCTGCCCCGGAAAGTTTCGTGGAACTTGGAAGACAATTTGATCTGATCATAATCGGTTCGGGCCCGGTTTGAATGTGGCTGGAGCGCTTGCCGACCAGAGACTTAACGTCGCCGTCATCGAGAGGGGACCGCTGGGTGGTGCATGCCTCAATAGAGGCTCCATGGTCATTATGGAAACAAAGTTCGTACAAAGAATTGCAAGTTGATTGTCGCGTAGATTAAGAAAGCTCCGACCACTATCAAGACCATGCTGGTAGCTTTCTTGATCTTGGGAGTAGAATATTTGAGGTCGCCAATCAGCAATGTCTTTGACTTTGATACGAGCAAAGAAACCCCGAGCATAAGCGAAGCCATGCTTGCAGAATAGACAAGAAAGGCGAGGAACGCATTGACGAAACCGCCTGAACTGAGAGCGAATACAATCAACCCTGCCATGATTGGGCCGGCGCATCCAATACCAGCCGCGTTGTAGCCGAATCCATACAGATACAATCCTTTGTCCCCGGTCCTTGCAGCAGAATGGAAACTCTTCGTTAGAGCATCCAAGGCTCGAGTGTGGAAGGTTACATTGGAGAGCTGTATAGCCCCAAGCGAAACAAGAATGGCACCTAA
>JACPTA010000206.1 GCA_016193005.1 Nitrososphaerota archaeon
GCCAACGACTTCAGTGTCTATGCGAACGTCCTTGATTGCGAAAGCACCGTTCCCGAGTCTCTTGGTGACAATCTGCGCGACGTCGACTGCCCTGCTGATTGCGAGCCCTCTTGCCTTGATGATGATCTCTCCCATCTGGGTCAATTGGATGAGCGCTGACATGGCGTAGCCCATCACTGGCTTCTTTCCGATGTAGAGGTGGTTCGGAGGAGACCTTCTCTCTTGATTACTGACTTCAGGAGTTGTTCTCACTGGTTGCTCAGTCATTTGAGCTGGTTTCTCGACTGCGGCGCTTGGAGTAGACTTCCTGTCGTTTGATTTGCGTGGCATGATGAACGCTTTCCGACCCAACCTGTAGACTATTTATGCATACCGAAAGAGTTTTGCCTAAAGAAGATATTTTACTGGAATGTCCTGATAAACGCCGCTGGGCAGCGAACGTCTTATGGAGATGGGAAGCGCTCCGCTGGCGAGTTCCGCCATCGCCAAGGTTATCGGGTCCTTGGTAACTTCGTCCGCTGGGACGAACGCAGGAGCGCCCATGGCGAGTTGAAGTGACCTACCACCAATAATTCTCGCCTTCTCGAACCTCGTGAGCTTTGGAGGGCCGACAGTTATCACAAAACCTTCCTCAGCGGCTTTTTTTGAGGCTTTTCTGCCATCTTTAGAGGATACAGTGGAGTCCAACGATACCCACAAAATCAACACCGCCCTCTTCGCTCTCAAGATAAGTTTTGCGCTCAGTTTCCGACCGTGATTGGGCCGAATCGGCGCTTTTCAGTCCGATCGAGCTCTTCGGGATGAGTCTTGCGAGGAAACCAACCCACGTCAGGAATCCTGATGGGGAGAAAGCGATAAAGAGTGGGTTCCGCAGATTTGATGAACTTCCAAGGAACAGTGTCTTGCGTTGTCTGTATCGAAGATAGATTGCGTCGCAGTTCTGAGGGGGAAGGGAGAGGCAAGGGTCAGCCTCTTCAGACACCTCGCGCCTGTCACGGTCAACGCAATCATCCGCGAGCTCCCCATCAGTAGCAGGGTCACGGTATATTCCAAGGCAATGGTATGCCTCATGACCGCGTTGAGGCTTGGAGTGGAGAAACAGAAGTACGAATTCTCGAAGAGTGATG
The DNA here is from genome assembly GCA_016193005.1 of Nitrososphaerota archaeon. GTDB lineage: Archaea > Thermoproteota > Nitrososphaeria > Nitrososphaerales > Gagatemarchaeaceae > JACPTA01. The sequence continues at coordinate 1,128 of JACPTA010000206.1, forward strand.
TCGCGTTCGTCCCTTCAACTAGCTCCGTCTGCTTCTTCTTTTCGAACGCGAAGAGTGAGAGACCCCTCAACCCAGTCGGGAGGATTGAGGAGGGGCTTGAGAAACTGGAAAGAGCGTCAGCAGGTGATGTTATAGAATTGAAGGCAATCCGACAGGACGCGACTTGACTTTTCGTTCAAGTCGAAATCCTCGACCTCTTCTTCAGAGCTTCTGTGAGCGTAACGAAGTTTGGATTGACGCTGCTGTCTATCAGCCGCACCGTTCCAAGCCCGTTCCTTACCTCGTGCTCAAATTTTTCCTTGAGTGCAAACGTGACGGCGTTATAATGAATCACGCCCTTAAGCTGCTCTTCAATCACCCTTTCGCTGCTAGGATTGAAAGGCTGAATCTGGAAGACCACGCCGTTGCACCACTGAATCAACGGGACAGTCGTCCCCCCTGCCGCATGAGCGCTCACCAAAATGAGATCGACTAGGTCAGGGAAACGATACTCGATAAGCTCGTGGATGACTATTCTCTTGTATGGCTCGATGGAGATTTCAGGTGCCAAATCGCTCAGAGCATCCCCAGAAGACGCTCTTAAGGCTCGCCGTAACCGGTTCGATTGAGCTCCAAGCTAGGGTTCACGAAGCTGAAGCCCAGACGTAATGACCGCTGAATCCCCCAATCTTCGTGATCATGCCCTTCGCCTCAAGAGCTGCAAGAAGATTCTTTGCGACTGAGGCGTTGACCCCGAGAACCTTCGACGCGCCAAAGATCGTGATCGCCTTTAGAGAAGCCAACGTCTTGGCCATATCCTGCTCGCCCATTTTCGGAGCGACCACTTCCACACGTTTGCGTTCGCTAACTGGCTTTGTCTCCTTTCCTTTCTTCTTCGGTTTTGCCTCTTCCTCCTGCGTCTGTTGATTCTTTTCCATCGCTGCGAGAGGTTTCCTCTTTACGGAACCCATCTAGTCCACCCGACCTTGACTAAGTGGTTGTGAAATTAACCTTTCGTTCTCTAGAGGATTTGGTTGAGTCTCATAGGAGGGTCCTACTAGCAAGACCATCAGTGTGGCCGCCGACTTTTCCGGAGGGTCTCATGCTTGACTCGTTGTTGACCCCCACCCGCCTCCTCCCGGTTTGTGCTTGGCTCTTACTCGGCAAGTTAAAAAGAAGAATTTGGGCTTCGAGGGTGCGCTTGAACTTCTCCCTCATCGTCGAGAGCTACGAGAAGCTCGAGGCAACGAGCGGGAGGATAGAGATGACGGAACTGCTCGCATCTCTGGTAAGGCAGACTCCGAAGGGCGAGCTGACGATGCTGGTATATCTCACCCAGGGGAAGCTAAGGCCGGACTACGAGGGAGTAGAGCTTGGCGTAGCAGAGAAGCTTGCCTTGAGAGCTCTAGCCACTGCATCAGGTCTCTCCCCGGAGAAGGTAAGGAAGGCCTACATTGTCGAGGGAGACATTGGGTCTGCGGCTCAGAAGCTTCTCGAAAGGAGTAGACAGGAATCCCTCTTCTCCCAGAGACTGACACTCAAACTGGTCTATGATACTCTTCTCAAGATTGCAAAGACGAGCGGTGAGGGCTCGATAGAGACCAAACTCAGGGAGCTTGTCAAGCTGCTGAACGACGCGACGGCTTTGGAAGCAAAGTACATCCTGAGAACTGCGATGGGAGTCTTGAGATTGGGAGTCGCCGACTACACCATACTCGACGCCTCCGCCCTGGCACTCCTGGGTGGCAAGTCTCAGAGGCATGCGTTGGAACGTGCGTATAACATCACCTCAGACCTTGGTTACGTCGTCGAGTTGGCCGCTCGGGAGGGGTTGAAGGGGGTCGAGAAGGTGCAGGTGCAGCTCGGCAAGCCGATCCGCCCAATGCTGGCAGAGAGGCTGGAGTCTGCGGAGGCAATCCTTGACAAGATGGGCTCTGAGGTGGCGATGGAATACAAACTCGACGGAGAGAGGCTTCAAGTCCACAAGAGAGGAGACAACGTGGAGCTCTTCTCGAGGAGGCTTGAGAAGATAACTCACAACTACCCTGACGTCGTACAATACGTGAGAGAGTACGTGAAGGCGACCGACGCGATTCTCGAGGGCGAGGTTGTCGCTGTCAATACAGACACCGGCGAATACTTGCCATTTCAAGAGCTGATGCACAGAAGAAGAAAACACGGAGTCGATGAGGCGATGAAGCAGTACCCGGTGGCAGTAAACTTCTTCGAGCTTCTCTTCATCAAAGGAGATGACTACACAAACAAACCATACTCGTTCAGGAGAAAAGTGCTCGAGTCGGTGATTGGCGTGACGAAGGTAACCAGGCCCGTTCCTGCGAAGAGAACCAGAAGCGTCGAGGAGATCGAGGAATACTTGGAACAGGCGATTTCGGAAGGTTGTGAAGGGCTTGTGGTAAAGGACCCAAACGCGCTCTACAGGGCAGGGGCGAGGGAGTTCTCGTGGATAAAGCTCAAGCGCGAGTACAGGAGTGAGCTGACGGACACCATCGATCTGGTGATAATAGGGGCATTCCACGGGAGGGGAAGGCGGGCAGGTGTCTACGGTACGTACCTCCTGGCTGCCTACGATAACAAGAGGAACATCTTCCCGAGCGTCACGAAGGTTGGGACCGGTTTCACGGACCAGGACCTGGAGAAGTTCCCGAAGATTCTAAAGGAATTCGAGACTCACGTGAAGCCGCCGAACATAGAGTCGGGTCTTGTGCCAGACATCTGGTACCGTCCGCACATGGTGATCGAGACGATAGCGTCAGAAATAACCCTGTCTCCAATCCATCCTGCAGCGATGGGAAGCATAAGAAAGGGGAGCGGTCTGGCCCTTCGCTTTCCCAAGTTTACTGGCAAGATCAGGACTGACAAATCACCTGAGGACGTGACCACCGTGAGCGAGTTAGTCAAGATGTACAAGATGCAGCTCAAGAAGGTGGAAGCAAAGTGAAGTGCCAGGAAATCCAGAAGGGTCATAGAAAACAGGGTTCAGCTAATCGAACCAACAATATATAGCGGTGTCATCTGTCGATCTCATTCTGATGAGAGCTGACCGGAAAAATCGATCAAGGTATTCGCGACTGTCGTTAGTCATGGCAGCAGTTGCGTTTCTTTCCGCATTCGGATATCTCAACAGCGTGGCAGCCATCTCGTCGCACTACGTGGTTTCTGTGGATATGACTATAGACGCTGGATCGGAGGATTTCATCATATCAGCCCTCAAAGAAGCTAGGTCTCTTGAGGCAGATCAGTTCGTTCTCATCTTGAATACGTTCGGCGGAGAGGGCAAGAAGATGGATAACATAATCGGTGCGATTTCAGACTACCAGTCTACGGGTGGAACATTCGTGACTTTGATTGCGCCTGCTGGTAGGCACGCTTTCAGCGCAGGAGCGTTCATCGCCCAAGCATCCAACAAGATTTACATGACCCCCGGTACTGCCATAGGAGCAGCCACCCCTGTCATTACCGGTATTCCAAGCCAAGAGCTCAACACCACGTTAACCAAGAGCATCAACGCTTTCAAGTCGTACATGGAGTCATTGGCGACGCACTCCGGCAGGAATGCGACGGCAGCAGGTCTGATGGTTTCAAAGGGACTTTCGTACACGGCGGAAGAGGCGCTTAGATTTCACGTGATAGATGCGCTACTTAACTCGACTTCCGTTTTGGATGCGCTCACTGCCATAGGCGTCCCCCCTGCCACGGAAATACGTACTCCCGGAATTAGGGCTAACTTCCTTTCAATCCTGGCTGACCCCAATCTGTCAGGTCTGCTCTTCCTCCTAGGAGTCTTCGCTATTCTCGCAGACCTCAGCCACCCGACTGCCATACTATCTGTAGTCGGCGCTGTGTTGATAATATTCGCACTTGTGGGACTGGGAGTTTTCGGGGCACCCATACTGGCAATCCTTTTGATGTTCATCGGCGCTCTGTTCATTCTGTTCGAATTAGTTACGGGTCACGGAATCAGCGCGGTATTAGGGGTGGCAATCTTTGCGGTCGGATTTCTCCTGGTCTTCGCTACACCGCCTCCACCTCCTCAACTCCCCCCTGGCGCGCTTCCGGACGTGAACTTCATCAGTATTGGAATAATCACGTACGCGATCTTGGCTTTGGTTGGAGGTGGGGTCGTAGTAGGCAGTGTCTACCTCTACAGAATCAGGAAAGAGCTGACGCATAAGAGCAGTCCGTTCGACGCAAAACTCATGATCGGCAGGGAGGGCCGAGTGACTTCCGAAGTCAAGGCAGGGAGATTCGGGACGGCAAACATAGGGTCAGAGGATTGGACAGTAACTTCTTCTCAGGACCTTCCGGAGGGGACGGTGATAAAGGTTAAAGAAGTGCAGGGATTGAAGTTGGTAGTTGAGAGGAAAGAGGAGTAGATATTGTTCAGTTCGACAATCCTCCAGGGTGTCGGCGAGGTTGCTAGCTATGTCGGCATAGCAATTTTCATCATCATAATCCTCGCTTTTGTTGCATCTACTGTAAGGATAGTAAGGGAGTTTGAGCGGATAGTGCTGTTTACTCTCGGGAGGTTAGTTGGAGCGAAGGGTCCGGGGGTCGTCTTCGTGTTGCCGTTCATCAACCGCGTGTTCAAGATAGATTTGAGGGAGAGGTACCTCGAAGTCCAGAAGCAGACATGCATCACCAAGGACAACGCGCCGACCGACATTGATTTTCTAATCTACTACAAGGTGGTCGATGCTACGCAGAGCGTTGTCCAAGTACAGAACTTCGAAGGGGCGTCTGTGGGAATAGCAACGACTACTCTTAGGGCAGTCGTGGGAGATATCCCGCTCGATGAACTCCTCGCAAGGCGAGAACAAATCAATAACGTACTGAGGTCAAAACTCGACGAAGTTACAGAACGCTGGGGGATCAAAGTAACAAATGTTGAGATTCGAGAGATAACGCCGCCAAAGGATGTGCAGGAGGCGATGGTCAAGCAGATGGGGGCTGAGAGGACGAGGAGGGCGATGGTACTGGAGGCTGACGGTAAGAGAGAGTCGAACATCCTGGTGGCGGAGGGGGAGAAGAAATCAGTAATTCTCAGAGCTGAAGGAGACAAGCAGGCCGCAATTCTCAGGGCCCAAGGATACTCTGAAGCGCTTACACAGGTCTTTCAAGCGGCCAAGAACATCGATTCAAAGACGATGGCTCTCCAGTATCTCGACACCCTCAAGGCACTCGGCGCCAGCCCCGCGACGAAGTACATCTTCCCCATGGAATTCACCAACCTTATCGCCCCAATGAAATCATTCATGGATGAGTCCACCAAGGGATAGCATCTCTCTATCTTATATTGCAAGAAATGTAATGCTCTGACGGCGAAGACGTTCTGGCTGGCTCTGAAGCAGACATGCAGGCTAGAAGGAGAACCCTTCTGGTTCTTGAAGATGAAACGAGAAGAGTGACGGATGCCGCGAGGGTTCTCTCGCAGACCTTCGATACAGTTGCCAAGGGTGACAAGGCTGGACTCCAGTCTGCGCTCGAGAAGATAAAAAAGGCGGAGGAGGATGTGGTGACGCTCAGGCGGGCGCTGATCAGGGAACTCGCCCAAGTAGGGACGCTCCTCGTGAATAAGGAGGACCTCCTCAGAACCGCGTTCACAGTGGAGGATATAGTGGGCCACGTCAACGGCACCGCCTTCAAGGTCTCTCAGCTCAGGAGGACGATTGTCAAGACAAAGAAATACAGAGAGCCGATCTCTTCTCTCATCGACCTCTTGATCCAGTCGATCTCGAAGCTGAACGATTGTGTCAGGGCGCTCTCCCTCAACCCCGAACAGTCGATCGAAATGGCTGCTCAGGTTCAGCGGCTGGAGAACGAGATGGACACGAGGTACAGGGACCTCGTCGCGATGGTCATGAAGAATGTGGCAGGGTACAGGGATCTCATCGCAGTCAAAGACGTCATACAGGCGATTGAAGATGCTGCCGACGCGACGCTCATGGCGGCCGACGCCACGACCATCGTTGCATTGGGAGTCTGAGAGTCGCTGGCTTGCGGTATTGTAAGATAGACGCGTGACTGGAGTAGACTCAGCATGTCAGGAAAGACCCCTGTGGGAAAGCTCTTCCAGAACAGGATCGTGGTCTGGGATGTCCAGGCGTCGAGGAAGTTATTCAAGAACGGCTACTACGGCAAGCCGCTCGGAATCCCCAAACCGAAGGACTTCGAGTTCGAGGCTCCCCTGATAATCGACCTGATGGAGGGATACTACCTCGCCAAGAAGAAGAAACTGAAGATTCAGTCGGAAGAGGGAAGGGATCTCCCTATCGACAAGTTGGAGAAGCTCTGCGTGGATTCATACACGGACTTTACGGAGAGGTATCTGGTCTACAGCAGCCTCAGAGAGTCCGGATTCGTGGTAGCCCCAGGGATCAAGTTCGGTTCAGATTTCGCTGTGTACGAGCATGGCCCCGGGATAGACCACGCCCCGTACATCGTACAGGTGGTGAAGCCCGGAACGCCAGTGAC
>JACPTA010000207.1 GCA_016193005.1 Nitrososphaerota archaeon
CGGTTCGCGATTCGAGTCGGCCACAGGGAGGCCACCCCTCCCGTCAAGACTGCAAGCAGCAACGCGATCGACATCAAGCCGGCAAGCTCGCCCAAAGGTGGGAAGACGAAGGGAATTCCCGTTGCCAGTTCTATTGAGACATATGATGTATAGAAATATGCGTATCCGCCGATGATTCCAATCAGCCCGGCCACACTCGCGAGCAAGAGTGTCTGTGCTGTGACCATTCTTCTGATGAACCCACGCGTCCCCCCGACTGCGCGGATTAGTCCTATCTCGGTCCGACGCTCATTTACTGCCAAGGTCGTCACCGTACTCACCAACAGAACTGAGCCGACCCAGACAAGCCCTCCTGCATATGAGAAGATGGAGAGAAGACCGGAGAGTCTCAGGCTGGCGGACTTGACGAGCGAGTTCAATGTCAACGCGCGAACATTGCTTATGGTTGACTCGATCTGAGACGCGACTTGCTCCGCATTAGCGCCATCTTGCAGTTTCACGGAAAAATCGGTCACCTGCCCCTTCTGGAAGGTCAGCGGGGGGAGCGACCCGAGCATGTGCGCCATCTCCGGCGAGTTGGCAGCCGCATGCATAGTGAGCATTTGAATCGTCTGCCACTGCAGCATGTTCTCTGCCGTATCAAACGAAATGAAGAGCATGTGGTCCATGAAGGTGCCCGTCCGAGGGAGTCTTGCCTGCTGCTGCAATTGAACGCCGTAGAACTTGCCTTGGCCAGGCAGGGTGTAGAACGGAGGCACTTCAGCACCGAGTATTGCTGTATTCGCTGCTAGAGGCTGAGTCACATTCCCAGGAAGCCAACTACGGAGCATTAGATTATTGGCAGGGTCGATGGCAACGATGTACTCGATGCTGAGCCCCCCACACCCACCCGAGGGTGAGAACTGACTGATGAGAAGTTCTGGAGAGACCTCCTTTACCCCGGGAATCGAGGCCAGAGTCTGCGCAAGGTCTGTATTTACATAATTGCTGCTTGTGTTGTAGAAAAAGGTGTAGAAGGGCTGCTGAGAAATAACGGCGGCCTGTGGCACGACGATAATTTCACCGCCCAATTTGTCCCTAATGGTGTCTATACTGTAGGCCGCACCACTGTTGAGCAGCATCGTAGCGAAGAGGGCTCCAATCACGACCGAAATGGCTGCGACCGTGGTTATCGTTCTGAAGGCTCTCCCTCGCGCGTCCCTGCCAATCAATGTTCTCAGCCGTGGGGACGAAAATGTGCTCCAGTGGTGTTCCTCCTTTTTCGCCACGACCAAGACCAAGTACAACCCGAAGAGAATAGCTATTCCTCCAGCACCGAGCTGAGCTTGGACCACGTACGGGTCGGTGGGCCTGAAACCCGCAGTCAGGAGTAGCCCACCCCCAATCGCAACCAAACCGTAGAGGAACGGAATTAGCCTAATGCTCACGTGGTTGGTTCACCAATTAGGTCAGTCGACCTTAGGTCTTCACTCTCGACGCGCTCTATTAAACCATTCGTCATCCTGTAGACTTTGGTGCCAAATTTGGCTAGGTCAAGGTTATGCGTAACCATGACAATTGTCCTGACGCTTCCATGATGAATCTTCCGCAAGAGTGACATCATCTCCCCTTCAGTCGCCTTATCCAGGTCGCTTGTGGGTTCATCTGCCAACAATATCTCAGGATGGTTTATCAGGGCTCTAGCCATAGCGACTCTCTTCTGCTGGCCGACCGATAGTTGCGAAGGATGCGCTCCCACCTTGTCTGAAAGGCCGACGAGTTCGAGGAGTTGCACCACTTCTCTGCCCACGTTCTCTCTGTGGTTCGGAAACATCGTAGGGAGCCTGACGTTGTCCATGACGTTCATCGTCGTAATCAAGCTAGGAATCTGGAATATGAATCCGATCTTCTCGGCCCTGATCCGAGACTGCTCCCTATCATCGAGACTCCAGAGGTCCTTCCCGTCTATCATTATGGTCCCTGAAGTAGGTTTGGTAAGGCCTCCAATCAAGCTAAGAAGTGTTGTCTTTCCGGAGCCGGAACGACCGACCATAATGACGAACTCGCCGTCAGCTATCTCTAGGCTGACCTTATCAACAGCCTTGACGATAGTTCCGGCACCGAGCTTGTAGTACTTTGACACATCCTCGAGCCGTATCGTTCACTCTCCCCTCCTTATCGCTTCGTATGGATCCATCACACTAGCTACGAAGGCGGGATACGTTGATGCGAGGGCACCTATTCCAACTCCGAAAATAAGAGACTGGATGATGAAGGGCACAAGGTCCACAGTTGGGGGAAGTAGTAAGGTGACCTCGAAGGCCGCGCTCAAGTATAACTCCCCGAAATAGACCACTAACTGTCCAACTCCCAATCCAATGATTCCTCCGACAAGGGCAACTGCCCCTACCTCCTCGAGGATCGAGCTAAAGATGAACAATCTAGTAGCACCTAGCGATCTGAAGAGTCCAAGCTGACGGCGTCGTTCATTGACTGTCATTGAGAAGACCGACGCGATCAATACGATGACCGCCACTGCCATGACTCCCGCCACAACCAGCCCATAATAGGCTACGCCGCTAGTTTCAACACCGACGGTTCTCGCAAGAGGCGATGCCTCTAAGACTTTCGCAGCTGAGAGGTATGGGCGTATCTCTTGCGCAATCACCGGTGGCGATGTGCCGGGCTCAACTCTGACCAATACGCCAGTTATCTGACCAGGTTTGAAAGGAAATTGATCTGGGGTCCCAAGGGCCGCCTGCGAGGCACGGTATGCGACTCCCAAAGGAAGGAAGATACCTTCGTCTAGGCTGGTGCTCGTGGGCTCGAGTATCCCAACCACTCTTAGGGTCAGGCCGTTCCATCGCAATTCCTGTCCTTCCACCAAGCCTGTTCCCGCTCCTGCGACCGCTTGGTCTCCCTCAAGCTTAGAATTCTGCTGAGGTCCTAGCCAGGACAGGACGGTGAAGTCTGTCGCGGGGTCAATTGCGATCATGTTCAGCGGTTTGGATGCTTGTTTCGAATCGTTCAACGTTCCCGCATACAACTGTGGCGAAGCATCCTTTACGCCAGTCAGAGTTGTGATCGTACCTACGATATCACCTGGCAAATACGTCAGTTCGATGTTGTACGAAGAACCGTTCCAGATTATTCCAGTCGTGGGCCCAACAACCGAGACGGAGGAGTTGACGCGCCCATACGAATAGGCCCAAGAGAAGGACGGCGGGAGGATAACCAGATCGGCTCCTAACCTTGCATTTTCTATCTCCGCTCCATGTTCAAGAGCCGTTGTAAGGACGTTTGTGGAGAAGAGAAGACTGACTACCACTGCGACTGCTATCACGACGGTCGCGGTTCGGACAGGAGTCCCGCGCAAGTTCCGACCGAGCAGGTGGAACTTCTTCAGTCCCCTCTACTCCATCGATTATCCTTCAAATTTGGCAATTGGAATTGATCACGATGCCGACGGACAGTATTGTCAAACAGAGGAAGGCCCCCCATGCTGGTTATGTACCGTTTCAGATTTCGAAAATGATATATAAGTTCCGCTGCCGCCGAATCTAGGAAGGGAGCGGGGAAGAACTACTTTTGCCATGGCTTGGAAAGACAGAGCGCCCATTCGGAAATGAGCCTCGCAGGCTCAAGACGCACGCTTCCATAATAAGGGGATGCGAGCTTCTTACGGAGATTTTCAAGACATCGTTAGGGCCTAGAGGAGGGCTGAAGCTCGTTCTCCAAGGCTTTCCGCTAAGGGAGAAAGTTACGAGCGACGGGAAGACCATACTTACTTCAATAGGCACGCTCCATCCGGGCGCCTGGCTACTTCGTAACATGGCCTACTCCCAGATTAACGTGGGAGACGGTGTAGTGACGACAATGATCTTCGCAGGCGAGCTCCTTAAGCACGCAAAAAGACTGATCGACAAACAAATTGACGCATCCATCATAGTACACGGATACTCTGAGGCCCTTCGGCGCACCCTCGAGGTTTTGGATGAGATCTCCATCCCTGTGGATTGGAGAGATGCGGAGGTCATGCGCAAGGTTGCCATTACTGCCGCTGGCACCAAGTCAGGAGGGCTTCCTGTGAAGAAGCTAGCGGAATTGGGCGCCACAGCCGTCTCCCAAATTGTGCAATTCCGAGATGGGAAACCGTTTGTCGACATCGGAGACATCTGTGTCTTCAAATGGATAGGAAAGCCGAGTGATGAGACACGACTCGTCACAGGAATGGTCTTTGATCAGGGGTTGAGGCATCCGGCGATGCCCAAGCGCCTCCACAAAGTAAAGATAGCTCTGCTCAGGTGCGGGCTCGAGCCCAGGAAAGTTTGGGAAGAAAAACTACCTGTGAAGGTCCAGATTGGTCCGGAGAAGATGGGCTCACTTCTTGATGTGAAACTGAAATCGGCGAGGGGTGATGTGGAGAGGATAGTCAAGTCTGGAGCAGACCTGGTCGTCCTCAAGCACGGGTGCGATGAACTCCATGCGGGACTCCTTGCCGATAGGAATATCCAAGTCGTCCACAGGGTGCCAGATTCTGGTGGAATCGGGAGATTGGCGAAAGCGAGCGGAGGGACAGCCGTGAGTACGCTCGACGACCTGAGACCAGAGGACTTGGGTCATGCGGAGGTTGCGGAGGAGATCACGGTGCCACGATTCGACACGAAGAGGCTTCATAGCGACCCGCGCAAGTCGCCAGACGGCTACGAGATTACAGAACACAAGCTCTTCGTCATTGACGGATGCAAGGCTCCTCGCTCTGTGACCGTATTCGTGAGAGCCGATGTGGAATCGATGGTCGATGAATCGGAGAGAGCACTCGATGCTTCGATAGCTACCTGCGAGGCTATAGTAAAGGATCCGAGAATCGTAGGAGGTGCCGGGTCTGTGGAAGCGGAACTTGCTAGGCGGATGCGAGAATTTGCCTACACTTTCGAGGACAAGACGCAGGTCATTGTGCTGTGGTACGCGGAGGCACTGGAGGGAGTGGTCGAAGCTCTGGCATCGAACGCAGGTATCGATCCCCTCGACGCGGTCCTGAAGATTAGGGCCGCACACGCTCAGGGAGCGGAGCCCTGGACAGGAATCGACCTCTACGAGAGGCGCCTCTGCGATGCGATCGAGATGGGAGTCGTGGAGCCTACACTGATAAAGAAGAGCGCCTTCAAGATAGCCACCGAGGCAGCAATTCAGATCGTCAACATCGACAGGGTTCTCGCAGGGGACAGAAGACCGAAGCTACTGCCAGGGGAGATGCCTTGGGGTGCTTCGGAGGGCCCGAAGCATCTGACAGACGCAAAGGATCTACCAGACGAGACGATCAGGGCATTCAAAAAGTCAAGGTACATCAAGCCGTATGGCATGAAGCAAGAACTTAATCTGTAGCTCGAGCTGTGGGGAAGGTTCTTCTCTTTGCGATCTCCTGCAGCCTACCCACTATGCCTGTTGGGGCGACCAAGACGACCACGAGTATGGTAATTCCGTAGAGCAGGATGCGCCATGCGCCGTAAGCCGTCAAGTAATTGTTCAGTGGCACAAGGATCATGGCACCGACAACAGGGCCAAAGAATGTGCCGAGACCGCCGAAGACAAGGAAGGTTAGGAAAAGTATCATGTTGCTGATATCGAGTACCGTAAATGCGATGGCCCCGTAGAATAGAGTGAGCACCGCGCCTACTGTGGCAATGAAGGCTGAGCTGATCAAGAATGCAATCACCTTCATCCTGAACACGCTGACCCCCATCGTGGAAGCATAGACCTCGGCGTCTCTTATGCTCCTGAATGCCGCTCCCCACTTCGAGTTAAGTATCTTCTTGAGGACGAGACCGGATATGACGGCAATGACGATTGCTAGGTAGTAGTACGCCACACTGTCTCCAAGTCTCCACTCGAAACCCCCGTAGGTTATGTCGGGGACTCCGCTCATCCCGATTCCCCCAAAGAAGAGTTTGAACAGTATCGGTACATCTTGTCTGATGATGAGCTGCTGGAAGAAGAGGACGAAGACGAAAGAATAAAGCGCCATGTAGAGCCCTCTGAGTCGGTTCGATAGAAGGCTGAAGGCGAAACTCGTTAGCGCGCCGGCAATTATTCCGACGCCTATTGATAGAAAGGGGTCAACGCCAGCAATCATCATGTAACCGGCTGAGAACCCGCCCAGCGCGTAAGGCACCATCGGCGCGAGCCATGCTATTCCCAAGTATCCCACCAGCAGGTTGTAATAGAACCCAATGGTGGAGTACAGCAAGATCAGAATGAGGATATACGTGAAGTAGGCGTTCTCAGCCACAGATGGATAAATAGCCAGAGCAGCGACTATTACGATCCATGGTATGATGGATTTGCCAATCCGCATCCGCTCATGTCTCCTTGAATCCGAAGAGGCCTCGAGGCCTGATGACGAGGACAAGGAGCATCAGGATAAAGGCAAAGACCAGCCCCCAATGCGGGTCCAAGAAGATGGCCACGTACTGCTGCACGACTGAGATGATGTATGAGGCGACTATTGTGCCACCCACGCTTCCTATCCCGCCAAAGACCACGATGATGAAAGCGATTGAAAGCGGCTCCCAGCCAGATGACGGTGCGATGAACACGGTATTTGTTAGAAGGAAACCTGCAACAGCAGCCAACGCGGCACCCATGCCGAAAGTCAGCAGGTACACTGTGTTCGTGTTAATGCTGCAGAGATGGGCTGCATCCATGTCTTGGGCGACCGCCCTCATCCCGATTCCGAACCTTGCCCTCTTCAGAAACAGGTGGAGGAAGACGAGGACTGCCACTGCCACGCCGAACTGAACCAGTTCAGCGTACGTGATGGTCAGCCCACCGTACCTCAAGAGGCCTACGGCAATCTCCGCTGAGAATTGTTGCCGATATCCACCGAAGATCAAAGTCGCGATACTCTCAAGAATGTAAGCAAGCGCCAGAGTTGCCGTAAGTGTTGTGAGGAGCGACCCTGGTCTTCGAACGAGAGGGCGGATGATACCACGTTGAGTCGCGACTCCCAATCCGAAAATTGCGATGACGGCTGGCACCAGAGCCACCCAGAGGGGGACATTGAGGCCTGAGACTACAGTGGTTGTACCATACGTCGCGGAATAAGGTGTGTTCAGCCACCAGACGATGAAAGCCCCCGCCATGAAAAAAGCACCGTGTGAGAAGTTGAGGACCCTAGCGGTCGAGTATATCAGGGAGAGACCCATCGCCATCAGCGCAAAAAGAGAGCCTAGGACGAGTCCGCTGAGCGTCGCTGCGGCGAACGTTACGGGCCCAACCACAACCATGTGATTACACCTAAGCGTGCTCCCCTAGATA
>JACPTA010000208.1 GCA_016193005.1 Nitrososphaerota archaeon
ATGAATCGCCAATGTTGGGTATTGTTTCCGCTCTGTGTAAGTCTCGCGGCCTCGAGGATCCGGGCCTTGACGCTTGCGGGAACATTCTTCTTGCCGAACTCACGAACATCGAGTTTTGTTGCCACTGTTTCGTATGCGTCCATGTGCCTCGGGTGCGCGCACGGGTCATTAAATTCTTCCCTTGAGCTCGACAACAAGAAAAGCTTCTCTCATCGCCCAAGAATTTGGAGAGTAGTCTGATGAATTGAACCGAGCGGAAGCTGAAGTCGCCCTGAAGCAGCTGACAGAGTATACGTTCTCAGCTAGTGAGTACCTGGGGGAAACACGATCTGCCTCGCAGCCCAGTAGGTGGGGTCAAGGTACCTGAGGTAGTCAGGGTTGTTTCCTTTTCCGACGGCAAGGAAATACGAGAGGAAGTAGAGGGGGATGATTCCGAGGAAGGGTGACAGGTACTCGGGCGTGCTTGGAAACCTGAGGACATGATCCGCCTCGAAACTGCCGTCGGATACGACGATGGTCTTCGCCCCAATCTTTCTTGAGGCTCCGATGAGGCTCTCAGTTCTTTCTCTTGCTGGACCTTCAGGGGCGATAGCTATTACTGCAGTCTCCCTATCCAACGCTGACCAGGCACCATGCTGGAATTCCTCTAGCTCTATCCCCTCAGCGGCCAAGTAGCTGGTCTCCTTCACCTTCAGTGCCGCTTCTCGCGCAGTGACCAAGTTAGGTCCGGCCCCGACGAAGAACATTTTCTTGATTGACGAAAGCTCTTGAGCTGCCTTCCTTGCGGGCTGTTCTGAGTCACGAACTGTTAGGGCGAGCTTGTCGGGGAGGTCCCCGTCGAACTCACGTTGAATCGCAGTAAGAGCCGAACCGTAAGACCTTGCATACTCGAGAGCGATCCTCATCACCGCCGCAGCCGAGTCCACGTAGGTCTTGGTATGGCACCTCGACTTGTCAGGCCCATTTCCTATCACATAGGTCCGGTCTGCAACCTTGGAGATCGGTCGGTCTGGGAAATGAGTTAGCGCGATAACGAAGGCCCCGCCTTGCTTGGCTCGCTGCAGAGGATTGACGGTGGCCTTTGTAATTCCACTGTGGGAGACGCCAACCACCATTCCCTTCTCGGCCGAAGACGCGTAGTGGGTGAGCTCCAGCCCCTGAACGGCGCTCCACGGCGCCTTCGCCAAGTTTAGGATAGGAAGGTTCTTCATCTGCTGCAGAGTGGTACTGAAGCCAGCCGGTATTTCCTTGATCATGTCGTAAGTGTAGAACGGATGCGATTTTCTCTCTGGAGGGGTGAGGGGTGCGCTCATCTGTGCAGGCAGAACCAGTCACTGATATAAGAAGCCAGCTCTCACAACATGTTGCGAAGACAGCTGACAGGTATGAGGCCAGCAACTCCATGGAGGAATCGCCTCGACAACCAGGGTGGTGGAAGATGCATCAGCCTAGTAAATCCTGGAAATGAAAGGTAAATACTTGGGTGCGCCGTGCCCGCCAATAATGAAACTACTCGTGCAACACGAACTGCCGAGAAGGCTGAGATA
Organism: Nitrososphaerota archaeon; assembly: GCA_016193005.1. GTDB lineage: Archaea > Thermoproteota > Nitrososphaeria > Nitrososphaerales > Gagatemarchaeaceae > JACPTA01. Next base: position 1,548 of record JACPTA010000208.1, read on the forward strand.
TGCGAAGGTATACATGGAGCTTGCGAACGCTTCGGTATTCTTCTCGCTCGATGGCTCCAAAGCAAGCGTCTACGGCAGCATTGGCACCAGCACCAAGCCGATCGCTTTATCGGACCTGGACTACACCAGGCACAGGACCTCGAGCAAAGTGGTTCAGGTACTCGACCAAGATGACGACAGGTTTGTCGTCAAGACGGAGCAAGGACTGGAGGAAGAGTGGGTTAGACCAAAATGGGTTCTTGTTGGAGTGAGGAGGGCTCGAGATAAGGACCGCTATGAGGAATGACGAACGCAGCCCGCCCCTTCGTATCCCAAAACTGAATCATAGTTGCAGGGACTTGGGCGGCGTAGTGCTCAGCCGCGCCAAGTTGAAGAAGGAGATATCTGGCTTCGTCTTCCCGTCAAGCGCCATCTCCGACGCAATCTCTCCGATCATGGGGGAGAACTTGAATCCATGCCCCGAGCAAGGGCTGACTAGAATCACATTCCTGCTCTTTGGGTGATAGTCGATGACGAAGTGCAGGTCAGGCGCGTTCGTGTATAGGCAAGTGCTGAATGATGCGGGCTCTCCGTCAAGTAGGGGCATCCTCCTTCTCAAGAATTCCCTTACTTCATTCTCCTCGTCCTTCGTTGCGTTACGGTCTACGCCATCCGGGTCGACGAAGACACCCGAGTGATGTTTGGCGACCTTCACTCCCTCGCCGCTGTCGGGAGCTCCGTAGAATACTCGCCCGTCGATCTCCTGAAACCCGTAGATCGGCATCCTCTTGATGCTGAAGAGCTCTCCAGGCTCACGGGGTCTCATCCAGAACTGAATGTTTCTCTCTGCTTTCAGAGGCAGAGCGAGCTCGGGGACGAGTTGAGGAAGCCAAGCGCCGCAACAGAATATGATCTTCTCCGCCACGTAGGAGTCCTTCGATGTCCTAACAGTTATCCGTCCATCCACCAAATCCCAATCTAGAAGAGCTTCGTTGAAGTGAAAATCAACTCTCTCCTTGGCGAGTTCGTAGAATGCCTCGATTGCCTTTTCCGGGAACACAACTCCAGCGTCGTAATCGTAGAAGCCGACTTCATCTTCGCGGAGGTCGAAGATCTGAAACCGATCGTCAACCTCTCTTGGAGAGAGAATCTTGTAACGGACGCCGTACTTCCGCGCGCTCTCAATGGCTCCCGTGACCAATTCGCTCTGCGGAGTACCGCATTCGAGACCTCCCGTCATTCTGATAACCTCCGTTCCCGAATCTTTCTGAAGCTGGAACCAGAGGTCGTATGCCCGTCTCAGAAGGGGGACGTAGAATGGATGCTCTGAATAGGCGAGCCTTATGACCCTGGTCAGCCCATGAGAGGAACCATTGCTGTGGTTTAGGCCGAATCGCTCGAGGACGAGAGTCTTGCTGCCTCTGCGCGCGAGATTGTTCGCCGTGGCTGACCCCATAGCTCCTGAGCCTACGACTATCACATCATAGCTTCTCAACGGAGATTATGGGCCCGCGCATTCGTCTTAAGAAGGGTTATCTTGGCAGATCGGGTAGTTTCCGACATGAAGGAGCTTGATTATTCAAAGGCATACAGGCTATTCTATCCTGCGGTCCCTGTCGTCGTTGCATCATCCTATGGGGGAAAAATCTCTGCGATGGCAGTTGTCACCGCCGTCTCGGTCTCGAACGTTCCACCCAGAGTGGGATTCGCGTCGCTGCGAACGCACTCAACATATCGGACCATACTGTCATCACGTTCATTCTCGATGTCATGGCTTGACAGAAGCCTCGCACGCGAGGTTGAGTTGCTTGGTTCGAAGAGAGGCAAGGGGGTAACAGACAAGCTTCGGTCCGTGGGTCTGAAGCATAACAAGGGGAGGGTGCTGGAAGTTCCGGTCATAGATGCGGCTGTGGCGACATTGGAGTGCTCTTTGGTCAA
>JACPTA010000062.1 GCA_016193005.1 Nitrososphaerota archaeon
CTGTGTGTCTTCAGCTTGGAAAAGCCGGCCTCTTTGGTGATGTATTTCTGAAGGTACTTGCCTCCGTGAACCTCGAGTACCTTGACCACCTCTCGCTCTTCCGGCTTCAGCGTTCTCATTATCATTTGGACGCCGGTCCTTCCTGAACCCTGCGAGTCCAGCTCGTAGGAGGTCCTGATCTCGGGTAATACTAGGAAGTATATCATACCCACCACGCTAGCAAGAACCGTACTCAAGAAAAGGAGAGAGGATAATGGTATGAAAAGGGGGACGTTGGGAGGAAGGCCTTGCATCAAGATTTGGAAGAGGAGGCTTACTGGTGATTCCGCCGGGTTCAGACTCAGCGCGAGAAGGAACAGGGAAACCGCCAAACCTAAGGTTGCAGCCAGCAGGACTATCAGGAGAACCTTGAGCTTCTCCATCACCCAAGCTACGTGAACCACCATCATAAGCGCTATGACGGTATCAAGATGGTTTCAGGGACATCGGGACGGTATCAGGATTGGTTTCACGGAACTGATTTACTCGCTCCCTGCCAACCATCCTTGGGAGGTGAATCAAGTGGCAGGTAAGAGAGAAGGAGGCTCGTTTCCGGTCTGGGTGCTCGTCGTCTTCGGGATTCTCGCTGTACTCGCTCTGGGCTTCTTCTTCGGCGGCGCGACCTTCGCACGTGTAGGAGGATACCCAATGGGTTTCCACCCAGTCTTCCCGTTCTTCGGGTTCATCTGGGGCTTCTTCGGGATATTCATCCTATTCTTCATCCTCAAATGGCTGTTCTGGCCCTGGGGATGGGGGTATCACCGAGGCTACTGGCGGGGAGACAGTGCCCGCCAAATTCTAAGAGAGAGGTACGCGAAGGGAGAGATCACCAAAGAACAGTTCGAGCAGGCGATACGCGACCTGGAGCAGCACGACTGACGAAGGTCATTTCTCCTGATGCATCATGGAGAGGAAATGGGCTCGCGCTCCTCAGCCGGAGATAGTGCGAGCTCTTCACATGATTTGAGGGCACATCAAATCATTGTTTTCTGGGAATTCAGCTCTAAACCCGACAAGATGTTGAGTTCTGCCGAGCGATAGAGAGAAGGCGACTTCGGTGTCTGAACCGTTTCACCAAAGCAATATACTGCAGTTCTGCGATACCCACTTGTTGGTGTAATCGGTGGGAGGAGAAGTCGTTCGGAGCTACCCGAGGGGTGCGTTCACGATCTCCATCGTAGCGGGTGTCCTAATGGTTGCAAGCGGGCTGTTCTCACTCACAATGGCTTTCTACGGTCCTCCATTCTGGGGCTGGGGAAGAGGGCCTCCCTGGAACGCTACGGGGCATTTTTCCTACGGGCCCATGATGGACACTTCTGGCTTCTCGTCGTTCATTTTCAAGGGAGTGGCAGCCTTTGGCTTGGTGTCCGGCGTAATAGTCCTTATCTCGGCTCTAATGCTTCGGAGTAGGCCAAGGGATAACACAATTTGGGGAATCCTGATTGTGGTCTTCTCAGTCCTTAGTTTCTTTGGGTTCGGGGGGTTCTTCGTAGGCGCGGTGCTGGGCATCATCGGGGGTGCCCTTGCCCTTGGCTGGAAACCTAGCAAGGTGTGATATTGGTGCACCATCCGGCTCATGACCCTTCCTCATCACAAGACCGTCAGAATAATTCGTAACTAACAAACTCGCTAGGACGTAACCGAAAACTAGTTCTGCCGTCCTGTTTCCATTGATAATCACAACCGAAAAACAAGGAAACGGGCAGGTATTAACACTGTAGGTAATCCATTGGAAGTCGATTGTAGCAATAATCGAGACTTGGAAAGGAAGCTGCGGCTTGACAGACATGGTTTCAGGGGAATTCGAGGGGGGATCATGCATATCTTAGCTGCAAGACCAATCGAGCGCGTATTCAATCCGAAAACAATATGGGCTGGATATCTATAAGAAGGCTGTTGGCTGAGCCGGCGCGGAACTAGGTGTCTTGCCAGATTTTCTTGTAATCATCTCAATCGTCCTTGTGGCTCTATTCTTCGACTTTTTGAATGGCTTTCACGACGCTGCGAATTCTATTGCGACCGTTGTATCGACTAGGGTTCTTCCTCCGAGATCGGCGGTGCTCTGGGCAGCCTTTTTCAACTTCGTGGCCGCTTTCGGATTTGGGGTGGCCGTAGCCAGCACTGTGGGGAAGGGAATAGTTGACGCGTCGATAGTCAATGAATGGTTCATACTTGCCACGTTGATTGGAGCCATCGCGTGGGATATCATAACTTGGTATTTTGGATTGCCAAGCAGTTCTTCACACGCTCTTATCGGTGGTTTGATCGGCGCTGCGCTTGTCACAGCCGGGCCAGTCGGGATAATCTCTGAGGGAATTCTCAAAGTTCTTACGTTCATTGTAGTTTCTCCGCTCGTTGGTCTCGTCGTTGGCCTACTTCTCTGCGCTATCACCTTCAGACTCGGGCAAAAGCTGGGAAACCGAAACGCCACCGCTTACTTCAAGCGATTCCAGCTGGTCTCAGCTGCTCTCTACAGCCTCGGCCATGGAACCAATGATGCGCAGAAGACCATGGGGATAATATCGGTTCTGCTCTTCAGTGCTGGCTATCTAGGACCGACATTCTATGTTCCTTTCTACGTTGTGTTATTGGCTCACGCTGCTATTGCGTTGGGTACTTACGCCGGCGGCTGGCGAATAGTAAGAACCATGGGGATGCGAATAACGAAACTAGTACCGCAAGGTGGATTCAGTGCTGAAACTGCTGCTGCCTCGACTCTCTTCGCGACTGCCGCCGTGGGTATCCCAGTGAGCACAACTCACACGATAGCAGGCGCCATAATTGGAGTAGGATCGGTGCGTAGGTTCTCTGCGGTCAGATGGGGCGTTGCTAGGAGAATCATTTGGGCCTGGATACTCACTATCCCAGCCAGTGCTGCGATTTCGGCGCTTGCTCTAGTGGCGATAAGGGGCTTGCTCAGTCTCTAGGAGCTCTTTGCGGCGACAGCTCTGATAACTTCTTTAGATGCGAATCGTCAATTCTCACTTTTTCCGCATGAAGAAGTAATTGATTCTTGTTTGACCGTCAATCATGATGCGTCAAAAGCACTCTCTGGAGTCTCTTGAAGTATCTGTTGACGAGTTCAGACGGGTGGTGATCAAGTTGGCGGCATCATGGAACCCGTTGAAGAAATCAAAGAGATACGCGATACCGATTATCCCAATGATTAGCGCGTCAAACAAACTGGCCAGTTCTCTAGGTGTATCTTCTTAGAATGCCCCTTAGCTCTTGGCTCACATCCTCGCACAGATCAGTGATCGTCTCGAGGTGCTCGTATATCTCCTTGAGTTTCATTATCTGGATCATATCGTTTGACTTGAATAACTGCGCCACGTTGTCATTCAGGACCACGTCCGCTTCATTCTCAAGGGTATCGATCTCTATGCACCTCTTGTCAATCTCCTTTCTGTCTCGGCTTCTCATCGAGAAGAAGGCGGCGTGAATCTCATCAACTGATTTTCTCACGAGCTGAGCAAGCTCCTTCATCGCGGGCGTTGACTGCTTCAGCTCGTAAAGGACAATCCTATTTGCGACGGCGTATATGATGTCGAGGACATCGTCGTATAGTGAAGCTAGCTTTGTAATGTCGTCCTGGTCTATCGGGGTGACGAAAGTCGAGTTGACCTTCTCGTAAATCACATGAACTATCTGATCTCCGTTGTGTTCGATGGCCTTCAGCTCAGCTCTCCTATCTCCCAGTCTGTCGAAATTGTCGATCATCTCCTGCAACTTGCGCGCTCCGTCTGCAACGTTGTTCGATTCCTCCTCCAGCAAATCAAAGAAGATCTTGTCTTGCGGAATTAACCACTCCTTTAGGCCCATCTGAGTTCTCCGAAGCCATTTGCTCAGGTTTAATATTTATGTTGGCTGCGGACCAGTGAGAGAGAATCCCGCTGGTGATAGCCGGCGCAAGAGGCCGAGCTCCGATAACGACCTGTTGTAGAAGCGCCTCTCAGACCTCCTTCCACCGAGCCTTCTTTGCTGTCAAGATGAAGAGGACAATCGTCAGGCCTACCAATACTGCCCAGTCGATTTCGACGGCACTTCTTGGAATTGACAGGTACCCGGTTGCGTTCTGGACGATCTCCGCTGCATAAGTTGTCGGCGAGAGATAGGCGAGGTATCTGTACGGAAGGGGGATGTAGGTTATGGGATAGTATACCGGGGTTATCGTAGTGAACAGGGTCGAGAGGAGTCTCGAGAAGGCGAAGCTTTGCACTACGTCACTCGACAGGGTCGAGAACATGAAGCCTATCACTATCGACGTAAGGAACACCAGGGAGAGTGCACCAATCAGTGCCAGTGTCTGAAGAATGTCGGGGTGGATGTAGATTCGTGTCAGCACGGCCAGAATTGCTATGGCGGGCAGTGTATAGATTATCTCTGAGATGGCCATTCCGAGGACGTAGATTTGTGGAGATGCCGGGGAGCCGACCAGCATGTCCTGAAGCTTGAAGTCGTTCTTCAGGTGAGAGAGGTCCCCCTGTAGTGCCATTCCGCTCGTGAACATGCTCATTATCAGCCCTCCCTCTATGGCTTGCCCAATCAGGCTTCCACGGCTCACGAAGGCTATCACCACGAGGAATGAAAGAGGAGATAGAATCGTGGTGACCAGAACCACCGGATAGTTCCTCATCTCGTAGACCGCGTTGACCAGTATAGCTGCGATTACCTGGCTTGACTTGCTCCTCTTCAACTATTGTTCATCCACCGCGACTTCACCGACGAGTTGGAAGAAGATGTCCTCAAGGGAGACCGGACTTATTGAGAATCGAAGCCCATTCTCCGAGAGCTCCCTCGAGATGGTGAAAGCTTCGTCCTCATTCGTCATGATCTGGCTCTCTCCGTTCTTCCCGGTAGTGATCTCTCCCTGGACTCCGCTTGGTGGTGACACCTTCGGGGGGAGCTTGATGCTGTACTGGTACCTAATCCTCTCTCGGAGGGAGGCGAGCGAGCCTGACGCCAGAAGATGGCCGTCCTTCAGTATCCCTATGTTGTCCGCAAGCTGTTCGGCTTCTTCCAGGTAATGGGTCGTGAGAAATATGAATCGGTCCCTCCCCAGCTCCCTGAGTATCTCCCAGAATTCTCTCCTCGATATTGGGTCAAGGCCTGTGGTGGGCTCGTCGAGAAAGATGATATCCGATTCTGACGCGAGTACGGTCGCCGCGAGAACCTTCCTCTTCGTCCCTCCCGAGAGAGTGCGGTTCAGCTTGCTGGCATACTTCTCCAGCCCTAGTCTAGCCAAGGACTCCGTTGCTCTTCTCTTCGCCTCGCCAAGCCGAAATCCCCGCCAGAGGAGGTAGGAAGAGATTGTTTGACTCGGAGTCATCCAAGCTATCGCCCTCGCCTCTTGCGGGACGATGGCAATTCTCTCCCTGAGCTTCTTTTCCTCGTTGATCACGTCAATTCCATTGATCCAGGCACTCCCTGACGTAGGCTGGAGTTCTGTGGCGAGGATGCGAACGAGAGTGGTCTTCCCCGCCCCGTTCCTGCCAATCAGGGCGAATATGCCACTCGTGGGAACGGAGAAGCTCACGGACTCTAGTGCCTTGGTGGCACCGTAGTGCTTGGTCAATCCTTCACATACTAGTTCTTTTATCTCAGAGAGCACGGCTACTTCTTCGCGCGGCCAAGATGAACTATTTTAAAGGAATAGCCATCTGAGCTCCTCCAGAGCCGGAACAGGCGACCGCCTTTGAATCATTGAAGGGAACCTAGAGAAGGTGAAGTATCTGGCTGGGAAATTCGATTATCGCAAGGATGATGGCAAGAATAACCCAGTTGATCGAAACAATGCCTAGCTTTGAACGACGCGAGAACAGTACACCGGTCCCATTCCTCAATGCACGATCAGTATACAATCGGAGTAGGTAGAAGGTCACACCGGGACCTGCTATCCCAAATGTGACTATGTAGTCTATCGCTATCAGGATTGAGTTGAACTCTTGTGTTCGTTGGAAGAAGGGGAGAAATGGGATGAGCAGGAGTCCAAGTACGATGACTACTGCGATTACGAGAAGTATCCTGCCCTCCCGCACAAGCCTGCGCATCTCCATGAATGCGCCGTCCACGTTGACTGTACCCATCTTCAAGTTCGTAGCCGCCATCGTTATTTAAGCGGGTGTAACTGCGAAAGTTGCAGAGCTTAGTCTACGAAAGTTAGTACGACTCGAACTCTTTTCCGAGGATTTCAGCGGCGATCTTCAGGCTTAATATCTCGTCGGTACCTTCCCCGATTCGAGCCACCCTCACATTGAGAAGGTGGCGAGTCGGGCTTGACATGATCGAATAGCCGAAGCCTCCGAAAATCTGCACCGCTCTGTCTGCGGTGTTCCACGCGTACTCCGCCGCCATCCTCTTCGCTATCACCACGGCCTGATCCGCATCCCTTCTTAGAGTCAGGTTCTTCCTGTCCTTCTCCCAATCCATGAGCCTGAAGGCGGCATTGTAGCACAGCCACCTTGAAGCCTCCAGATTCATCACCATTTGCGCAATGTGCTCCTGAATCAGTTGTTGCTTGCCGAGGACCTTCCCGAAAGTGACCCTCTCCTTCACCCTCTCAACCGACGAGGAGAGGCAATCCTCCATCACGCCCAGGCAGACGGCTGCAAGCCTTAGTCTCCCACCCATGAACGCCGAGTACGCAACCTTCTTTCCACCATCCAATGGGCCTAGCACGTTCTCTTTCGCCACCTCCACCTGGTCAAACTCAACCAGACCGAGGTCGCTCGTGAAGCCGCCCATCTTCTCCTTCAGAGGTGTCGCGGTTAGCCCCTTGCTCTTCTTGTCGACTATGAAGGCCGTGATGCTATTGCTCTCGGAGGAACGCGCGAAGGTGATCAGGGCATCTGCTATCACTCCGTTGGTGACCAGGTACTTGGTCCCATTCAACACGTAGTGCCCGCCTCTCTCCTCGTATCTGCATTTGATGCCGTCGATGTGGCTCCCAGCCTCTGGCTCGGTGAGCGCGAAGCCGAGGATGGATTCACCCCGACAGACAGGGAGAACGTACCTCTCCTTCTGGTACTCGGTCCCCCAGTCTTCAATCGTCTTAGCACAGAGAGCCATGGAAGTGATCGCCCCAAGCCCGACGTAGACCTGACCCAGCCTCTCAAAGGCCAGCGCGCTCACCAGTGGATTGGCATCTCTCCCCCCGTACTTCTTTGAGACGGGCATGCCACTGAGCTTGTGGCGGCTGAGGATCGTAAAGACCTCCAAGTTTACCTCTCTCTTCAGGTAGGACTCTACCTCGACCGGTCGGATCTCCTCTGCGGCCGCGTCCACATCACTCAGTATCCGCATCTCTTCTTCTCCAAATTTGAAGAATCGCGAGAGATCTCCTATCGACTTCTCCAGAAAGCTGTTCAAGAGAGGAACGAGCGACGGCTGTATCCGAATAAGCTTTGCGCGCAAGTTTGGATAGAGAAGCCGGGCGAACTGGTCCTACTTGACGACTCTCAATGCCTTGAGTTCAGAAATCTCAGCGTTGGACAGTCCCAGTAGCTCTCTGAGAACGTCGTCGGTCTGCTCTCCCGCTCGTGGAGGCGACCCTCGCGCGCATGGTCTGAGATTCCCTATCTTCAGCGGGTTGACAGCGGTCCTGTACCTCAATTGTCCTCGCGAGTAGTGCTGGGATCTGACCATCCCTCGGGAGAGGACCTGAGGGTCGTTCGACAGGTCGCTTACCTTATTCAGCGGTGCGTGAGGAATTCTCTCCCTTCTCAGAATCCGCATCACGTATGCAGGGGAGAGCTCATTCAGCCTGTCTGCGAGTGCAGTCTCGAGCCTCTCCTTGTTCTTGACTCGCAACTCATTGGTCGAGTAATCTCTCTTCTGAAGAAAATCGTTGAGCTTGAATCCGGAGCAGAACCTCCTCCAGTGCTCGTCACCCGAGACGGCGATGTAGATCTTCTCGCCTCCCACGTCGAAGAGGCCGTAGGGGGATGCGAAGATGTGGGTGGTCCCCAGAGGTATTGGCTCCTTCTTGAACAGGTCGTGGTACGTTATCCAATAGCCCATGTAGTACAGCGCGGCGTCAAACATGGATGCCTCTATGAAAACGCCCTTCCCGCTCCTCTCCCTTTCCACAAGCGCGGCGAGAATCCCGATGACTGCGTGGAAGGCTGCGGTCATGTCGACCAGAGAAATGCCGGCTCGGACGTAATCATCCGGGGGATGTCCGGTCACGGACATGATCCCTGCAGCAGCTTGGAGAACGGGATCCCAAGCAGGTACCTTCTCGTACGGTCCCTCACCGAAGCTGGTAATTCGGCAGTGTATTATCCTTGGGTTAACCTTCTTGAAGAGCTGGTAGCGCAATCCAAGCTTTCGCGAGGCTTCGGGGCTGAGATTCTCGACGAACACGTCGCTAACCGAAGCGAGTTCCAACAGCAGCTCGACTCCTCTTCTCTCCTTCAGATTGATCATGACGCTCTTCTTCCCTCTGTTAAGGGTCAGAAAACAAGAGGGCCCGAGTCCTGGTGTATCCCTGAAGATGTCACCGTTAGGGGGGGATTCGACCTTGATGACTTCGGCGCCGAGGTCGGCGAGTATCTGAGTGGCGGTCGGACCGGAGATGACGTGTGTGAGGTCGAGAACCCGGATTCCCTTCAGGATCGCGGTCATGAACATGCGGGGAGAAAGCGGGACGCCTTAAAGTATCAGACACTGAAGCCGCGAAGGTAATCCCTCCTCCATCTCTTCCTTGCCTTCGGCGTTCTCGTTACCAGAAGCCTCATTGTGGAGTCACGACTCGAATCTTCCTAAATACCATTGCACTCAGCGGCCCTCCGAAGAGCGATGCGCGACTCCTTCCGGTTTCTTCCACTAGCAGTCCTTCCGACCTTCACCTACGCGCTCTTCAGGTTCTCGATTGGAGTGATAATACCGGATTTCGAGAGGGTCTACAAGGTCTCTGACCCGGTCGCTGGAGTTCTCCTTTCGGCATATATCGGGTGCATTACCATGGGTGTAATCCTTGCAGGGTATATCGCAGCCAAATACGGAGAAGTTAGAACGATTATCATCGGCCTAGTTCTCTTCTCGATTCCTATCGCGGGACTGACATTTTCATCGGGCCTGCCCGCATTTTCTCTTCTGCTCCTCGTGGGCGCAGTTGGCGCCGGGATAATGACGACGCCAACCTACTCACTCGCTGCCTCGGTTCTCTCAAGACGGAAGGGCACTGCAATCAGTCTTGTAACTGCCTCTTTCAACGTGGGAGGCCTCATGGGACCGGCCCTGACGGGAGTCATGCTCGCGGTGTACGGCTGGCCATCTCCCTTCTCTGCGCTTGGTGTTGTTGGAGGCGCAGTCTGTCTTCTCTTTCTTGGTAGCTATCGGGGAATGAGACAGTACGAGGGAAGAACCGAGAACGTAGGTCGGAGTTTCAGGAGCATGATGGGAAGGAGGAGTTTGGTCGTGCTTGCAGCCGCCAATTTCTTTGCAGACTTGGGTTTTGTTGCCTACACCTCATGGATTCTGAAGTTCCTCATCGCCACGTTCGATGTTCGTGGTGGGTCGGTGGTGTTCATAGACTCGACCTTCGGCGTCGCAATCGGCTTGGGAGGAATCGGGGTACTCCTCGCCGGCATGCTGTTCGATAGGATTGGGGGAAGAAAGGCGTCCCTCCTCGGAGGGTTCGCGACCACGGTTCTGACTTTCATCCTCTTCTCAACGAATTCGCTTCTCTCGGCAATCTGGCTGGTAGTTGCAACTGGTTTTGTCTTCAACTGGTTCTGGGTCTTGCTGACCTCCATGGCACAGGCCAACGTCGACAGAGAGAGCCAGTCCCTAGCGATAAGCTTCGTGCAGACCGCTGGTTTCGTTGGCGCCTTCCTCGGACCTGGCCTAGCGGGGTTGATGGGCGGCGAGTCTGGAGTCACTTCAGCGTCATTGATTGCGACTGTCACGGTTCCCTACCTGGCCTACTCGGTCATACTCCTGCTAGCGTACAGGGACCCTTCGAAGCGCGGCTGAACGGAATGGTTTCCCTATGTTAATGCTTCTATCTCGCGACCTGGAGATAGACCGCACTCCTTACCTTATGCCCGTGTCGACGGATATCTCTATCGAGGTCGTGCTGTTCGACAAAATTACTGCAGTCTTCGGCAGGGTGGCGCAGCCGAATGCGCGGGCTGAGGTTGACATGCAGCTGCTCAGGTCTACCTTGTAGGTTCCTGAGGCCAGAGTAACCTGAAATATCCCAGACATTGCGCAACCATCCGAGAGGATCCAGCTGATTGGAATGTATACAGGACTCCCCGACTGCGGTAGTACGACTACCTGATTTGACGCCCAAGGGGAGGGCGGGGTCGTCGAGGTCACGTTCTCCCTGCAGACAGGGAAGATGGGTCCAATCTCTACGGTGCCGTTGAGAGTTCCCATACCGGATGGAGGAGTCGTCTCAAAGTAGAAGGAAACCACCGTCACCGCTACGAGGATTATTCCGCCAGCTGCTATGGCAATCGTTGCTTTCCTCATCATGATTCCACTGGCTATGGGGGAGGCTAGGAGTTCGATTTAGTTCTATTAGGTAGAACGAGTGTTTTTTGAGAACCAGGAGATGTCTTCACGCACGTGTTCCCATCTGGACGTAGGGAGTCACTGCGAGGAGGATCTTGCTCTCCGCCTTTCTGAGGTGCTCCTCGTAGGTCGTTCTCGGTAAGTTCAGTCTCTTCGCAATCTCCTCCGTAGTTATCTTCTTGGGGACGTGGTAGTAGCCGCTCTCGAGGGCAAGAAGCAGCGCGTGAAGTTGCTTCCCTGTCAACTCTCCGAAGAGTGTCTTGGTTGAAATCATGAAGAGTTCTTGGACTGCCCCTGCGGGTATCGTCCTCCTTGAGATTACCTCCACCTGCGCCACCTTTTCAAGCTGGCCGAAGAGTTTCCTGACATCCTTCTCCGAGAAGGCTATCAGACGGTAGTACTCCCAGCCCCCCTTCATCACGCATGGTTGTATCTCAAGGCAGTTGTTCTTCTGGAAGATGGGGGTTACGCGGCCCCTGATGTTCTCGCATCCGCAGTTCTGGACCACGAGCTGGACATGTGGCCTGCTGAAGGACTTTCGCACGACCCTTGTTCCGAGCGACTTGGCGAGCTGTTGTATGTCCTTCTGCAGCCTCTCGAAGAGGTCAAGGTCGTCGCACGTTATTTCGAGAACATCATTCCCCGAGTTGCACCATTGCGAGATGACGAATGAGGGATACCGTCTCGATAGGTCGTTGTAGGGGCAGTCGTGCTGCAGCTTCAGCCCTATTTCGTAGAGCACCATTCCGGTGAATGGTGTGGCTGCGCCGCATTTAAGGCAATCACCGTCGTAGGACGGTTATCACGTGGGGGCGTACGACTGTTATGAAAGTCCGTCATGCGACGGTAGCAGACATATGCCGAGGCAGTTCGGCACCTCGACAGGTGAAAGGACATGAAGAACGAGATTAGAGTTCAAGTGAGGCGACAGAGGCTAACAGAGTCGCAGGAGGAGTTGTTCGCGCTTGTCAGTAGGAAGAAGAGTGTCGCAATCGATGAAGTTTCGGATAGAATCCAAGATATCAAGAGACTGATTAGCGAAGGTTATCTGCAGCTCGAAGTATCTGTCCATCCGTGGGGGCTTGATTTCGAGCTCGAGCCAGCTTATGATGGTGGCTCTCGAACGGGAGGCAATAGCGAGTGAAGCGAAACAGCATCCAGCTCGTTGTCAGGAGCCAGAAGACACCGGTCCGGGTTGAGAAACTAACCATTCCGATGCCGAATGGCGTGGACGCAACAATGAAGGGGACGAAGAGCGTTGTGATCTATGATTATGTTCTAGATCGGGGGCAAAGACACGTGCTCGAGGAGACCCGAGAACTCGCGCGAAGACACGGGCTGCGATTGGATGTGATTGACTTGGCGCGCGAGACGCTTGCTAGGCGAATCTTGAGGAGGATGGGTGCGGTCATTCATGGTGCAACCCCGATTTGGCAGCCAAGGGAGAGTTGGATGTCAGAATGCTCACTCGGTCAGCACGGGGCTGCGCTGTGTTCCCTCCCAAGGAGAATTGTCGGAGTGATTAGCGTGAGCCCCCTCTCGGGAAGAGATCCATCGAGATGGTCGTTCCGACGACCCAGTTAGGCTTGTCAACGACTTCATGGATCCGAAGGTCGGCCGCGACGCTGCAAAGGATGTATGCTTCCTCGGGGCTGAGGTCGTACTCTTTCTGGAGCCGATCGATCATGTTCCGGACAGAGAGTCTCGTCGCCTCCATCAGGTCTGGGGCGATGCCTGTTGTTCCGTAGTAGCCTCTTCTGGGCCGAGAGTCGCCCCTAATCCAATAATGCGGCGAGCGAATTTTCGCGTTCTTCTCAAGGTCGAACCTTAGCGTGACCTCCCCAGGACACTCGATCGCGGTGACGCAGACCTCGCCGTCTCCTTGGGAGGCGTGAACATCGGCCGTAGAGAAGAGTGCTCCGTCGACCCACACCGGCAATTTGACTCTGCTCCCGGCGACCAAGTGCCTCACGTCCATGTTCCCTCCGTGCTTACCGGGCGGCATGACCTCGAAGTAACCGTCCTCAGGCGGCGCAACCCCGTGGACCCCACAGAAGGGTCTCATCGGCACCTTGATTCCTTTTGTGAATGAAGCGTACCTTCCGTTCGCCAGGTTCCATTTCCAGAGGAAAGGCCTGTCGAAATCGGTGAGGACTCCAAGGCCGGGAAGGATTGCTGACCACCCCCAGTCCGCTGCCTTTACGTTCTGGATGTCGACGACTAGGGCATCTCCTGGCTTCGCGCCTTCTACATACACAGGACCAGCAAGCGGATAGAACTTTTCCGGGTCCAGTTTGGTGAGATCTTCGGCAGTGCTCTCTTTGGTTATCATCCAGGACATCACCTCGTTCACTTCGAAGGTGACCTTGTCGCCAGGCCTCACGTAGAGAGCGGGCTTGTGGTGTCTACTCCACTTGTAGTGGAACGTCTTCCGCTTTATCACGTTGAGCCGCGGCATGTCGGTCTACTCTCCCTATCTCATTCAGATAAGAGTTCCAGAGCCTCTCAGTAAGAAAAAGCTGCTAATGGGAGTAAAAATGAAACTAGCTTGGCCAAGCGTGGATTGGCGTATTTCCTGAAATTGGTGCCCCTCCACTTGGCATTTCGGTAATTTTTGATTTATCAGTCATGATTGTAACAAAGAGGCGGACATTGATTTACACAGAAGTCTCGGATGTCGTCCGGGTCCCTCGCGACAAGCTATTCGACTTCATGACTGACAACAGCAACTGGCGCAAGATCTATCCAAACGTGGCTTCAGTCACGCCGAAGAAGAATGAGTATGGCGAGACGTTGTTGGAGATTACCGAAGCTGACGGGGAAGTCTACACCGTCGAACAGAGGTTCAGACGACCTGACAAGCTGGTCAGAGTAATAAAAAGACGAGCCATCGAAGGATTTGCCACCTACGCGTTCAACCCGGTCTCCGAAGGTACGCTTGTTACATTCGCCTTTCAGATGAAGTTCAGGGGCTTGCTCCAATTCCTTGCCCCGTTCGTGACTGGCTTCGCAAGAAAGCATATGAGGGCCGCATATTTCGACCCCCTGAAAGGAGTCGCCGAGGCAGAATTCCAAGTCGACTC
>JACPTA010000182.1 GCA_016193005.1 Nitrososphaerota archaeon
AAGTACTTGCGCTGCTTCCCTGGGCTGTCTCGGACTTTGGAACGGGAGTCGTCTGGAAATGGATATGGATTGGAGGCTTTGGGTTCATGAATGGAGTCTTGATCAGACTGGGTCTCGCCACGGGTTCTACCAATCTGATCACGGTTGACACCGCAATACACTTTGTGGCCATCGCGGACGCCTGGCACCTCGCACCGCTGGGTGCGTTCTTCTTACTCGCGAGCCTTAGCGTCATCCCGCAGGACCTCTACAATCAGGCCAAGATAGACGGCGCCGGCGCATTCATGAGATTCCGACGTGTCACGTTACCCTTCCTCACCTACTCCCTGCTTATTACTCTCGTCATAGCAACGCTCTTCATCAGTACAACGCTCGATGAAGTCCTCACGCTAACGGGGGGCGGACCGGGAGACGCCTCGCAGACCTTGACGTACCAGATCTACCTACAGACCTTCGTCTTGTTCAAGCTCGGCTACGGCGCTGCCATCTCGTACCTCACGCTGGCCTATATCATAATCTTCGCCACCATTTGGTTCCTCCTCCTGATGAGGAGACACTGATAGATGAAGCTGGGCACGGCCGTATGCGCTGCACTGATTGCCCTCTGGAGCCTACTGCCAGTGTACTGGATTGTCAACCTGTCATTCCAGACAAGGCTCCAGATCTACAGCCTGCCGTCCTCCCTTGTCCCCCCGACTCCGATCTTGGAGAACTATATGAAGGCGTTTGGATTGTCGACCAAGGCTACGTTTGGTTCGCTCGCAGGACTCGGGCTGGTCCCGCAGTTCCTCTCGGGACTGCAGAACAGCATAGTAGTAGCGACACTCGTGATGATCGCGACCCTGCTTCTCTGCATACCAGCCGGATATGCGTTCGCGCGCTTCAGTTTCCCCTTGAGGTCGGCCATCTTCTTCACCATACTCTTCGCAAGATCCCTTCCCCCAATCGCAACGTCGATACCCTACTACCAGTTCTACAAGCAGATTGGGCTACTGGGAACAATTCCGGGGTTGGTGCTGGTGCACATGACGCTTACCGTGCCTCTCACCACCTGGGTCCTCTCAGGCTTCTTCTCCTCCCTTCCGGTGGAGCTTGACAAACAAGCGAGGATGGACGGGTGCGGCCGCTTCAAGTTGTTCTCTCGTGTCATAATCCCAATAGCGGCCCCTGGGCTGGCCGCCGTGGCCGTGCTCGCGTGGCTTACTTCGTGGAACGAGTTCGTCCTCGCGCTCCTCCTCGCCTACACTCGAGACCTCTACACGATTGCGCCGGCCCTCGCAGCCCCGCTGTTCGGGATAGGAACCGACGTGGAGCTCTACACAGCGTTCGCGTCAGTTGCGTTGATACCTTCCGTGATTGCCGCAGTGGTACTTCAGAAGTTCATGACACGATTGAAAATTGTTGACCCTCTAACATTCAGGACGCCTGGCTGAAAGATAGCGCGCTTCGATTGTCTACTAGCTATCTTAGGAGCGGCAGCCTTACGGGTCTACCCGTCTTGTAGCACTGCATGGCCGCGAATGCCACCTCGTGCGTCTTTATCGCGTCCTCAAGGTTGCAGTGGGACTCTCGCTTAGAGAGGATGCAGTCCACGAAATGGTCCATTTCGCCTTGGAAAGGATGATGCTTCACGTCCGCGCTGTCGGGCATCACGCTCGGGATGGTAACCCAGTCGTGCTGGCCAGGGAAGATATGCGACCAGATGCGGTTGTCCTTTACTGTTCCCTTATCGCCGAAGACGGCGAGCGGGAACTGATAGGGCATGATTGAGCCAAAGTGAACCGCTGTCTTGCCCACAACGCCGTTACCGTACCTCACAAGCACGACTTCCAAATCATCATATTCAAGGGCCCCAACTGCGCTTCTCTCCCACCTGAACTGGTAGGGGTTATACTGGATGGTCTTTCCCTTCCTCCAGCCCCCCTTGTAGGCGAACACTTCGATAGGGTCCGCAGCTTCGAACTCGCCCTTTGCTGCAAACCACCTCGCCGCGTCGACGGCGTGGCATCCACCCACGAGGAAGGGACTTACGCCACGCTTGGCTGAGTGCCAGTCAACATAACCCTTGTAGAAGCTCCCTACGTGGTGCTGGTAATCGGCCTCTGAATAGTAAACCTTGCCCAGGGCTCCGTCCGCAATCAGGCTCTTTATCGTCTGAAAGAGAGGATTCCATCTCAAAACAAAACTGACGATCGTCCTGACTTTGGCCCTCCTCACTGCGTCTCTCATCCTCCTCATCTCGGCCAGCGTGTTCGCGACGGGCTTCTCGATTACAATATGTTTTCCAGCTCTCGCAGCCGCAACGGTGTTCTCCGGGTGAACGTGTTGGGGCGTGCAGATGCTGACTATGTCAACACCCCTGTGCTTCAGTGCTCTGTTGAGGTCGTTGTAGATTCCTACGTCCTTCAACCCAGCTTCGTCTGCCCTCATTCTGGCGCTCTCCAGTTTCCGGCTGGAGATCGCGACGACCCTTGTGTGAGGGTTGTTGCTGAACGCCTTGATGTGCTGTGTGGAGACCCAACCCGCCCCGTGAACCAATACACCGAGTTTGTCTGCCATTCCGTTCGGATATCGCGAAAGATTTGCAGCGCTTATAAACGTAGCAACAAATCACGAGTTTCTCCGGTCCTCAATCATCGGTAGAATCTTCTTGGAGAAGGCTGACATCTGCGTCTCCATCTCTTCTAGGAACTGGGCGACAAGATGAGTTGCCCCTGCCTCCCTCAACTCTTTCGCGAATTCTCCGTCCTCATCAGCCTATTAATTTCTTGACCGATGCGGGTCCTCGGAACATTTTTAGCCAGTCCGCCGCTCTTGGAATCGTTGGGAGGGCGGCTGCGAAGAAATCTTGTGACGGCGGCCCTAGCGGCGGCCTTGGTTGTCTCCTCGGTCTATGCCGCCACCAGCCTCAATTCGGTCAACTCTTCTCTTCCGACAATTCAGCTGGTCAAGCCATTCGACGCGCAGAGAGAGCAAGTCTACGGGACCCTTTATGTCGACGTCCTCTTGGGGACCAAGCAGACCTCCTACGGCGCCCATAGCCTTCCCACGTACTTCAAGCCGATCGGAGGAGAGAAGGTCTCGATCTCTCTGTCAGGCTACCCTGAAGCGACTCCACTCATCCTTGTAACGGATGCGAGCGGACTGATACGAGCTGAGCTGCCTGTCTCTAACGACTACGTAGGTACGATAACGGATACGCGCTTCAACATCACCATTCCCTTCAGTATCCTTGCCAACACCACCACATTAATTGTGGTGAGGGCCATAAGGCAGTCCTCCCCTGTTCTATACAGCGAGGTCCACGACACTCATTCAGGATCGAGTCCTACTACACGAACCATCTTCCTCAAGCTTGGTCCAACGGCTGACTTTTCGAATTCGAGCCTCTCGGTCTTCCTAGAGAGGTCCGCGTTACCTGTCAAGGATTTCGTGGACCCAAATACCAACTCGTCGGTCATACAGACGCCTGTAAGGATTCTGGCAGAGCATAAGGACGCGGGTGGGGTCTGGGCACAAGTATTGGTAGATCAGGGCGGAGAGTTAGGGGTGGCATCGCAGCTTTCTCTGGTCACCTACACACCGGTCTATTCAAAGGAGTTCGATTCGAGCTAACCCTCTCCCGATAATTCGGGAAGAGCTGCAGGGGTGCCATCACGGCGAGAAACAGATAGATATGCCAAGAGCACAAAGCACTGCTCGATGGAAAAGAATTCTCTTCGATTCAGAAGTGGAAGGTACTACACGAATCTGCCCATTCGAGACCGAGCGGCGGGTTCACTATCGCTCCCGATGATTGTGATTCAAGGAATGTCGGCGCGACCGACGCTTCTTGTCACCGCGGGCTCACACCCGACCGAGTACGCCGGAGTCGAGGCAGCGCTTCGTCTCTCCAGAATGCTCAACCCGAGGAAGATTCGCGGGAGGGTAATCATTGTCCCTTTCGTGAACCTTCTCGGTTTCAACGCGAGGGCACCTGGGGCTTGTCCCGAAGATTCTGTTGATATCTTCAGTGCTTTCCCCGGCACGGGCGGTGAGACCGTGAGCTATGCTATTGCCCGCGAGTTGTTCGAAAAGGTCGTGAGACGGGCGGACTACGTGGTGGATTTGCACGGAGGCGAACTGAACGAGTCCGAGTCACTATTCCTGGCCTGGTACTGTAAGGTTGGTAACGTGAGGGTCGATAGAGCGTCGGAGAAGCTCGCTCGGACATTCGGCCCTGACTACGTGCTCGACGCCAGTAAGATTTGGGTAAACACGAAGCGAAGTACTTTGCCAAAGGGTTTGCTTGTGTATGAGGCGGCAAGGCTGGGGAAGCCCGCAATCATCGGCGAGGGGGGAGGTTCTGGTAGAGCGGGTGAGCCCGAGGTAAGGAGACTCCTTGAGGGCCTAATGCGCGTCTGCATTGCCATCGGAATTGTACGGGGCGAAGTGAATGAAAGACCCTCCGAAAGGGTTCGCGACCTTACGCTGCTAACCACACAGTATGACGGCCTGCTCTCGTGCAAGGTGAGAGTCGGTGACAGGGTATCGCGGGGGGACCTCCTGGCGGAGCTCCGTGATTGGGAGGGCTCCGTCCTTCAGAGGGTCTCCGCGCCGTATGATGGTATTGTCGAAATAACGGTGAACTGGATGCCCGTTCGTGCAGGGGAATACGTTCTAGCGATGGTGAGATACTAGCCTCGTCACCGTATCAGGTATCTCTTTGGAATCTCCACTCCGACGGTGTATCTCAGCGCTCCTATCTTCACCATCTGATAGACGTGTACCCGCAAGTCAGGATTGATGCTTGTATGAAGTTACGCATCGTGCGAGTCGATGTGATATTCATCCACCATCATCTCGATTAGCCAGAGCATCGCCTGGGACACCGCGTCCTCCAAAGGGACGGAGCAGTTCAGTTGGATTATCGAGTCTCTTGTTTCCACTCTTGGAAAGGGTATTCTCTTCTTCTTCAATACGTTGCATCTGAGGCGAACTTCTGCCCTCGTCTCATCTGCAACTCCGTAGAATTCAGTGTCCGCCTGACTTGCGTGAACATCGCCCAGGAAGAGGAGCCCCCCCTTCGCGTACACCGGGAGGAGCAATTTGTTTCCCCTCGCCACATCTCTGACGTCGATGTTTCCACCCCACCTCCCCTGTGTAGTCAAACTTGCCACGACTTCTCTCTCGGGGGCGACCCCTATGGTTCCAATATGCGGTCTCAACATCCATGAAATTTTCTTGCTGACAAAAGCTGTCCCGTCTGACGTTGTTCCGCTCTTTCCGGGGAGATGCTTGATGATCTTCGTGAAAGGCCCTCGCAACTCCCTCCACCTGTACGAGTCTTTGAGTGGGCCGACGCCGGGGATTATGCTAGTGAAGCCGATAACCGCAGGGATAATGTCAAGAACCTCCACCACAAGTACATCGCCTTTCTCTGCTCCCCTGACGAAGATGGGGCCGGCGACAGGGTTTGTCCTCGCCGGTTCGGCGGAGAAGAGGTCACCCACGAGGGTTTCGACCGGCAGGTCCTTGTCGCTCCTGATTCGGTTGAACAAAGCATCCTCGGTCTCCACCAAGAATTCCTCTCCCGGACTGACCGTTAAGACTGGCATCGCGTTCCTGTCGAATTCGAGGGCGGTGGCTTTGGTCCGTTTGAGCCGCTTCACACCATCATTTCAAGCCATGGTTACTAAAAGATGCAGACATCTCCTAGGTAGGGTCTCTTCCGTCCCCGAACACCGTCAAACCTAAATACAGTCGGTTGGTATTCCGCAATCATGGCCATTACGCCAATTGAGATTGCGGTCCTAGCTGTGGTCGTGATCATCTTCGTGATGTGGGGGCCAAAGAAGATCCCCGAGCTCGCGCGTGCACTCGGAAGGGCGAGGAAGGAATTCAGCGAAGGTGCAAAGGACGCTCAGACCCCTCCTGGTGCC
>JACPTA010000183.1 GCA_016193005.1 Nitrososphaerota archaeon
AGAGCCTAGACCACCCTCTTCGATCTCGCGTTCTTCAGGTACTTCGGGAGGAATAGAGAGTTGAAGTGCTTCGAAAGGATCTTCAGGTACGCGTTGACTTCGTCGTCAGACATGTACTGAAACATGTAGCCTCCGCTGTAGGGATCAGGCTCGCCCTCTCTTCGAATGAACTCTATATGTATCAAGGGGTCGCCCCGGTTCACAGTGATGGGTGCCCTCTCGTTACTCAGGTTGACCAGCTCCAGGGCAAGTCTACCCACGAAACCACTGTGGACTTTTGCGGCATTGAGGAATGACAACCCCATCCTCCCAAATTTGCTCTTCGCCGTCAGATGCGCCACGAACCCAGGCGGCGTAAATACGACTTCTTTCGATATCATGTTCCTGTGTTCTAGATAGTTCAGGGTCCTGTCCTCCCTCACCGTCAGGACGTAACCATCTCCGTCGAAGAGCGAATCGGAGGACGGGTATATCGCCTTGTACCTCCTGACTAGCTCCTTCAGAACTGACTTGCCAATGACAGTCAAGTAATTGACCCACCGGTACCAAGGCTTCCCCTCTTAAGAAATTTGTAGACATACGTCATGAAGCTCGGGACCCCTAGGGCGAGAATGATTACGACCGCCACGAAGAGCGAGAGTGAGCTCCCCGTGTCCGACGTCCACGGAATGTTCCACAGTCCTTGGCCCAGAAAGGCGTAGGCCGTACCAAAGTAGTTGACGCCCCAATGCAACAGGACACTGGTGTGAAAACCATAGCGAATGTATAGGTAGGCGAGCGCGACTCCGGCAATCGACGCCTGGCTTACCTTGCCCGCGTCCCATCCGGAGTTGGAGAGGTAGTGAGCCAGCCCGAACACCAATGAGCTCAGAACGAGCAGGACGTAGGCGAAGACCCTCATGAGAGGGTAGGCTGGAGGACTCGGAGTCTGAACGGACTCGCCCCGGTGCCACGCGGCGGAGGGCCTCCACATGGCTCTCACCGCGGTTCTAACTGAACGGCTTGAGGTGAGGGCTACGAGGAAGACTGGTACTCCGATGAGGGTGAACCTGAACCCGAACTCCTCAGTGAGGGGCGCCATCGTTATGCCAAGAAAGAGATAGAGAGGGTCTCCAGTCAGCTGGCCAGTGGGCAGTCCACCTCTCGTCTGGGCGATGTCGAGGACGGTCAACCCGAATGTCATGGCCCCAAGCATGATAACAGTCGCGGAGAGCGGATTTCGGAACAGGGCATCCTGACCACCTGAAACGAACTGCCTGATTGAAGAGAGAATTCCCACCCTCTGCAATGCCGCGATCGTGAAGAATACGGCATACACTATCAAGAATGCGACGAAGGCGGTTCCGACTGAAGTTTCGACTGGTATCTTGAAGGGAACCAGGGCGACAAGTAGGACTATCCCATGAATTGAGCTGCTGTATGCGGTTGAGTTGGAGAGGTTGGTATAGAAGACCGTGTAGATGCCTACCGGGAATGAGACTACCATCAGGATGAGCGTAAGGACGATGATTACCGCGAAAGACTTGGCGAGTATGATTCCCGCCGCGTCTCGCTTCGTCTGTTCCAAATCGACCGTCTCTGCGCGTGGAGACTGGTATTTACGCATCCTTCGTGTTCGATTCCTGCTGTTCCTTTCGCGACTCGAGGTAGGCGTGTCCCTTGTAGCCGCATTTCTCGCAATAGTAGTCCTGAGGAATGAGCCATCCGCCGAGCCCGCTCCCTCTTCTCAGCGGAGAGAGGCAGCTCGGGCACAACTTGGGGGCTCTCGATAGGGCGTTCCGTCTCACAATACGCGGTACCTGGTCTTCCTCTCTCTTCGACATCGCCCTCGCCCTCCATCCTCCCGTAGTCTAGAAATGGTTTTTCAACGCTACATAGGAGCCGAGCGCGCGTTCCCAATGTGCCTGTCCAGTTCTGCTACTATGGCGCGAAGATGGTCGAGTTGCAGCCTTGCAAGTACCGGTGCGGCAGTCGGGGGGGCTATGGGATTGTGAGGATGTGCTAGGTCTCCCAAGGTAATGCGCCAACGAATTGGTTTGACTTCCCGAGGCCGCTGACACTTTGATTTATAATAAGGTGGAAGAGAGCAAGGGCAATTGAAGGCCCTTTTCGTAGAATCGCCAGGGAGAGTTGCACTCAGAGAACTTGAACGGCCTACCCCCCGGCAGGGAGAGGTGCTGGTGAAGATGAAGTGCTGCGGGGTGTGCGGGACGGACCTCGAGAAGGCGATGGGAGAAGCAATCACCTCAAACGTACTCGGCCACGAAGTGGTCGGCGAGGTGGCTGGCCTGGGTCAGGGGGTAGGGGGATTGAAGGTGGGTGACCGGGTCTTCACTCACCACCATGTCGCCTGCTACTCTTGTGATCTCTGCGAGAGGGGGGAGTACACTCTCTGCTCGCAATTCTCCAAGAGCAATATCGTGCCATGCGGATTCTCAGAATTCTACGTCGTACCCCAATGGAATGTCGAAAGGGGTGGGGTCATCAAACTGCCGAACGAACTAAGCTACGAAGACGGCTCCTTCATAGAGCCGCTCGGCTGTTGTATTCGAGCGCTTGACAAGGTTCGGGCGGAGAACTTCTCGTCGGCATTGGTCTACGGGGCAGGACCAGTGGGACTGCTCCATCTCAAGCTGCTGAAGGAGAGGGGGGTGAGGGACGTGGCCGTAGCCGATGTAAGCGAGCTCAGACTCTCCTATGCGAAGAAGAGCGGTGCCGATCTAATATTCGACCAGAGGAAGACTGACCGGAGGGAGGAGGTTCTTTCCAGTTACAACGGCGGAGGACCCGAACTGGTCGTAGTGGCGACTGGAAACGTTGCGGCCCTCCAGGAGGCGCTGAGCACCTTGGTGAAGGGAGGAACGCTGCTGCTGTTCGGGGCGCCTCCAAGGGACGCTTCTTTTAATTTTGAAATCGCTTCGTTCTTCATCAGGGGGATCAGTTTGGTCGCCAGCTACTCTGCGAGCGAAAAAGAGACGAATTCGGCTGCACGGATGCTCGCCGAGTCGACTATCCGGGTCTCCGACCTTGTCACTCACAAGTTCAGCCTTGAGCGGGCATCGGACGCGTTCGCCGCAGCGAGAGAGCAGAAGTGCATGAAGGCTCTCGTAATGGGCTGAAGGGCCTCATCATCCTTTTATACTCTTCCTGACTTTGAGATTTGCGTCGGGAGAAGAATTGGCGGGCACGCTCTACTTATTCGAAGATGCCCTCCAGTTTATCGGGGCCATCGTAGCCTTCTCCATTGCCTATGTTTCGTACAAGGGCGTGAAGCAGACGGAGAGTACTACCCTGTTGAGGCTCGCAGCGGCTTTCGTCTTCCTTGGGACTGGCTTCATCCTGCAGGGGCTGTATGGCTTGGGCGAGCTGAGGTCACTCCCGTTTCTCACCACGGTATTGGCGAGCCTGCTGCTCGCGGGTCTCTTTCTCGAGACCGCTGGCTACTTCTTCTTGGCGTTCTCCCACATGCTTGACGTCATGTTCGCTGGGAGGATGGGCGCAATGCTGGCTCTGTTCCCGCTTGTGGCGGTGGATCAGTCGAGCATTCAGGTCATACTTCAAAGCCTGTCGTTCTACTTCATCCTCTACGGTGTCGTGGAGACCCTGTTCTCCTATAGGAAGTACAGGAATCCAAATACTCTGCTGATAGCTACAGGCCTTGGCCTCATCGCGGCGGGGTGGTGGATATCTATGGCTGGGCCGGACCTCGCGTTGTTAAGATTATTGCAGTTGGTAATGAAGGAAGTTGGACTGCTCACCCTTTTCATTCCAGTTCTGGGGTTCTCATTCTCAAAGGGGAGGAGACTAGATGGCACAGTATAGGACGCAGGCCAAGATAATAGCGGACATACTGGTCACCGCCAGAGATTCAAACAGTGG
>JACPTA010000184.1 GCA_016193005.1 Nitrososphaerota archaeon
GAGAGTTCTCTCAGGATGCCCTTTCCTATCCAGGTGTAGGTGGAACCGGTATCCACGAGCAGCCGAAGATTCTTTGAGCGTGACGAATCTTTGCTGTAAACTGTCACTTCCGCGTACGTGTGACCCATCTTTCTCGAGCAATATTCTTGACTTGTATATTAAAGCCTACATTCCCGCGAGTAGTTTCTCAGCGTGGCAAGCAAAACGGCAGACCGGCTGACGGATTATTCCTACCCCACCAGACCGAGTCCTAGAGGTTATCCTGAGAAGGAGGATGTGCCGAGGTGTCACGGATGCACTTACCTTCGAGCACACGTCGAATTTCTTGAAGATGAAAACTACATTTCCTGCCAGAGCATCAGCAGGTTTCCTTCGGTGTCCTTGAAGAAGGCCGCAGCTCCGAATGTGTCGTAGGCGATCGGCCCGTCAATTTTCGTCTCTTTGCTCATCTTCTCGGCGCGCTGGAACCTTACGCCTTTCTTCTTCAGGCCGCTGACCGTCGACTTGATGTTCTTGACGACGAAGACGGAATATGACAGCTCTCTCTTCTCGTGCTTCTGGGGCGTGACGAGCCAGAACTCAGACTTTGCCACTTTCACAGAGGCCCAGTAGTCCTTCATGTCGCCCTGCGCCCTCATGAGCAATTTCGCACCGAGCTTGCCTGTGTAGAACTTCAGGGCTCTATTCATGTTGCGGATTGGTATGATGGTTGCGAACCTAGCTTCGGAGAGCATATCAACACCTTATGTGAGCTTCTTGATTCTCTTCGTCTTCTTTGAAGGCAACCTCGAGCGGCGCCTTGAACTCGCTTCCCTCGCCTAATATGAACACCATGGGAGGCCTGTGGTAACAGTGACTATAAAGAGGTGATAGGGAGTGAATGTATAGCTCCCGTTACAGACTGCGAAAGCATCTGAATCATGGCTAGTCACCTCTGAACCATCCCGCTAGACCTGGAGGTCGACTGTAGGAGTCGTTACGGATTCTCTCCTCTTATGGTTTCACTGTGGCTCAGCTCATCTGAGGCTACTGGTCAGGGAAGATCTCAGTCACCGTCACTAAAACAATCAGATGATGCGAAGCAAACAATTTACCTGAGGAGAGTGGTCGTTATTAGCTCTCGAACACTCAAAGCTAGAAGAATAGTGGACAAATCCGATGTCGAGGCCAGTCAATACGACCTTGGCACTACATCTGTAAGACTAATTCGAGTCGGAAGTATAGTGCAAATCTTATTCAGCAATAAGCTTGAAGCGAAATTCTTCTATGAAGAGGCTGCGACAAGGTTTAAGAGGGATGAGAGGGAATTCGGACGCTGACTAGATTGGCACTGACGGAAAGGCAGAAACGGGAGATACGGGCCCTCGCAGACTCAGGTAGCGAGGCTTTAGTGGCCCTCGCAAGAAAAGCTCCAGTAAAGGAAGAGGATCTTCAACCGCGCCAAGCAGCAAGGAAGTCGCGTTCGACGGCGTAGAGAAGCAGCCTGTTAGCGAGGAAGAGCGCGGCCTTGGGCGAGAAAATTGTGGATACGGGTGCGTCTTCAGGGTCAGAGATGCTCCTGGTCAAGTCGCTCAGCACTCTCCCGTCCGACCGAGTCGAGCTCAGCCGCGACCGCTAGCAAGCATCTGTTCCTGACGCTGGCCACTCTACCTTGCGCGAGCCCTTACTCGTGGCTCCAGCAATGCCCAGAGCCATTCCGCGAATTCTCCGGGGTTCTTAGTCTGGATGTACACCTCCCCAGGCCCCTTGATACGAACGACCAGACCCTCGCCCCCGAGGAGGGTTGATTTGAGTCCTCCAAATTTCGTGACCTCGTATGTGCATGAGTCGGAGAAGGCGACGAGGTGGAAGTTGTCGACCATCAGCTCCTCTCCCGGGTTGATTGTCTTCTGTTCTATAGCTCCGAAAGTGTTGATGAAAAGCTCTCCCTGGCCGACGACCCGTATCATGAAGAGTCCCTGCCCGAAGACTCCCTTCGTGAATCCTTGCCACTTTATGTCGAGCTCTACTGAGGGAGACGAGGCGACGTACGACGACTTCTGGATTACGTAGCCCTTGTCAGGAGCGATGGGAATCTGCGCCATGTCGCCAACAGGGGCGGCAACAAGACCGATCTTTCCCTCGCCGTTTCTGGCTGTGTAGTCGTTGACGAAGAAAGACTGCATCCCGAGAATCTTCAATCCCAAGGTTTCGAGAAAGCTTGCCTCCCTCATTCTTGTGTGGATCTCGATATTCGAGCTCATGTACGTCATCGCTCCAGCCTCCGCACGTACGGTCTCGTTCTGCCCGAGAGACACTTCGAGCAGCGCGTATGATGGCCTGTGCTTGATTTCGTATTCCATGGCTCATTGACGCGTAAGGTCGTTTAAGAGACTATCCGAAAGTTCCACCTTGCTGGTATGTTATCCATGCGCAGGCAAAGTGTAGCATCGCTACGTAGTTCTCCTTCTTCTTCTCCCACCTGATCAGGAGACGCCGGGAAGTCATATCCCTTGTCCATGCACATGTTCCGTGGGTGTTACTTCGTGGGCCTTGGGGCACTTGTAGGGCTAAGCCACCTTCTGCTCGATGTCCTCATGCAGGGTGGAGTATTCTTCGCGGGGAGGAGAATAGCCATTGCGCACTTTCGCTACAACAATCCGATTCAGAACATTTCAGTCCTTTGGCCCGAAAGGCTTCTGCAGGTCCTGTGTGGGATGCCTCTCTATCATTGCCAGTTCATCCTCCCTCAGCTCCAGCTTGTCCAGACCCAGCGCTTCATGTCTCTTCTGCCAGTCGTCGCAGATGAAACTTAGCAAGATGTAGGCGATATACCTCTTGCAAGTGTACCTTCCTTGATGAGTTCGGAGGAAGACGCAGTTGTAGCATTGCGGACCGTCGAGATTCTCGGGGTAGCCCTCGGCCCTTCTATAGTTGGGTGGCAGGCGGTCCAAACGGTTTGGTAGCCGAACGATGGTAATAAGAACCACCCAGCCGTCCTTCACCGACCTGTTGGAAATCACCTGAAGGTTTCTGAATTTCTGGGCGTGGGCCATTAGGTAGAGCGTCTGAGTCA
>JACPTA010000185.1 GCA_016193005.1 Nitrososphaerota archaeon
ATTCGTGCTCCTGTCATTTCGTCGAGACTACTCTCGAGAGTTGCTCGCATAAGCTGATTCCCCTATCCATTCAATCCGTCGCAACCTCAATTACGCCGAAGCTCCAACGCTTTAAAACCTGAAAGTTCAACATGGGGAGACTATCGATTTGACTGGATCCGCTGATGCATCAATCAAAGAACGACTAGTTACCGAAAATACAACGACGCCACCGAGCAGCCAGAAGATTCTGGAAAGTGAGCCGGGACACAAATGTTTGATCAGTGGGAAAGAGGTGATAATGCTATCTTCGAACAATTACCTGGGGCTCGCTTCCCACCCCAGGGTGAAGCGGGCCAGCCAAGAAGCCATCGAGAGATACGGCTGCAGCACGGGCGCGGCAAGACGCCTGGGTGGATTGACAGTCATCCAAAAACAGCTGGAAGAGGAACTGGCAAAGTTCAAGTCGACTGATTCCGCCGTTGTCTTCACATCGGGGTACACCGCCAACGTAGGAACAATCCAAGCTTTGATGGGAAAAGAGGATATGATCTTCAGCGATGAGCTAAATCATGCAAGCATAGTGGACGGCTGCAGATTGAGCGGAGCGAGGGTGGAGGTATTCCCGCACTGCGATACCGTCGCACTCGAACGCATCTTGGCCAACAGCAGGGCCAGGAAGAAGCTCGTCGTCACGGATTCGGTGTTCAGCATGAATGGCGATATCGCTCCGATCCCAGACCTGGTTCGGCTGGCGGGAGAATTCAACGCATCTTTGATGGTCGACGACGCGCACGCCACTGGCGTCCTCGGAGAGCACGGAGGGGGTTGTCTCGATCATTTTCATCTGGAGGGGCAAGCGGAAGTCGTCATGGGCACGCTGGGGAAAGCGCTCGGCAGTGTTGGAGGATTCATCGCCGGTTCGTCCAGATTGGTTGAATTCCTGGAGAGCAAAGGCCGTTCGATCCTCTTCACCACCGCGTTACCTCCCGCGGCAGTAGCTGCGAGTCTCGAGGCCTTGATGGTCATTCGAGAAGAACCCGAGCTCAGGCGAAAGTTATGGCACAATACGACCTTCTTCCGCGACAGATTGAAAAGGAATGGCCTGCATCTCCTTCCTGGGGAAACCCCCATAATCCCAATTATCGTTGGAGAGACCTCTCAAGCAGAGAGGCTGGCCGGCCTGCTATTTTCAAAGGGAATCTTTGTGAGCCGCGTCGGCTATCCTTACGTTCCAGAAGGGCAGGCAAGGCTCAGAACCATAGTGTCGGCGCAACACACCACCGAGGAGCTTGCCTACTGTGCGGATGCCATCAGCGAGTCCATCAAGGAAATGGGACTCGAACAAAAGCCCTCAGGCCAGTAGATTAGTCGGTAAGCTCTCCGCCGTTGATATCCATGCTCGCGCCGGTCATGTAGGATGAGATGTCTATCGGCGGGAGTGGTTTAGGTTCCCGTTATTGGCTGGGTGTGCTTATTCGCCCTGCCCGCCGATGGGGCAACCGAATCTAGCGTACTCCCCAAAGATTCTTCGCGAGAATTACCAGAATCGATTGAATCGAATCATTAATCTGTATAAGGCTCATGAGTTCACTTGCAACTGACCATACATACTCATCTCTGCATGAGTCTTGGGGAAGGTCCCGCCTGCCTCTAGGCAGACGTACCAGTATGTACCGGCCCGATTAGCCACAAACTCGATAGTCTTGTTCTCTCCAGGCTCCAAGGAAACTACTCCTCCCGAAAATGCCACCATATCCATCATCATCATTTCTTCATGCTCTGCATGGTATTTCGCCAGTGCGTCGGTCTTGTTCAATCCTTGTGCCACAAGTTTGTCGGCGATGTCTTTCATCATCTGAATCGAATCGTCCTTATTGGCGACAACCATGAACTCATGTCCAAGCCCTCCGGTATTTGCAACGTGAATCCTTACGGTGTCTCCCACTTTCACGGTTATGGTCGGACCCGTGCTCGAGCCGTTGTATCCGAACTCCTGCAACCTCATTGTGAATTCCCTGAGCCGGGGCCCTTGCGCACTATTGTTAACTGTGAAGTAGAGTGTGAAGTAGGTCGCGAGAGCTGCTGACACGATGACGATTGCAACGACGATGACGATGATTGGCTTTGAAATTCTTCTTTTCTGAGTTGCAGCCGACGTTCCTCCGCTCACAAGAATGCTTGTGGTGCAGGGAATATTAAGATTACCTAATATTACGCTTTAGTGACATTAGTGCTGCAATTCTGCAAATAAGGAATAGACGTTTTACGCGATCGAGCATCTTGTGACCAAAAGTGGAAATCTTGATAATAACGACGAATCTTGACATGGGAACTTCCCAATTCTTCTCGAAAGAACAGTCTGTTCTCTAGCAGACGATTCTTTCGGTGATCTCTCCTCCACCGAAAACGAACAGTCTTGGCTTTCCCGCCTCCAACCTTACGTACGTGTTGTGTACGGGCGCATCGGTCACCCACGAACCTGTGTTGACGACGTTCTCTGACTTGTTGACGAACGGTCTGTGGGTGTGGCCGAAGATCAGGACCTCGCCAGGCCGAGCATTGGAGCAGGCGAGTTTCTCAACTTGGGTTAGTGAGTCTTTGAGTCTCAGTTCAGGGATCTGCTGGAGCTTCTCAACCGTCCTCGAAATCGCTCTCTTTCTGAAGATGCTGGAGAGGAAGTACTTCAGGTCGCTCCATTCACGGGTAATCGTCGCCCATGCACCACTCTCAAACTCGCCAGCCCCGTCTGACATCACGCGACAGAGGGCTTCCATCAGAGGCTCCCGTTGGAGCGAGTCGAATTCGTATCCGTGCAGGAATCTGTATTTGAAACTCGCTTCGGTGAGCGACAGGTTCTTCAGGAATGTGAATGGGTAAGAATGGTTCTGCAATTTCAGCACGTGGAAATCGTGGTTTCCGGCAACATAGTGTACGCGCATCTTCTTCTGCAGGGCGGCCACCCTGATGAGGACGTCCTTGCTCTCCAGAAAGACGCCGGAAGCGTCTCTTCTCCACATGTCTACGACGTCGCCGAGCAGAACAAAGTCCGTGACGCCATCCTCCGTCAGGAGCTGGTCAAGGAAAAGATTGAAGGCCTTCTTGTCCGAATTCTCATATCCAAGATGCTGATCCGAGGCGACAACTATTACCAAGTGCAATCCCGGGGACACGAGTATTCTTGCTCGGAGGCACTCTGCCCTGCCCGTGATGAGTGGTTCAATCGACCCGTCTTATCAGATAAGGTAGACATAACCTGTCGCCGTCCTTCATGATGAAGCTCGGGGCTCTCTCGAGCAGCTTGAAGACAGGGCTGCTCGTTGAGCAGTACCTCCCAAGCATCACATCTCCTCTGACCATCCTAATTTCATCGTGAAAGAGCTGGCCGGTGAAGTCGAACATCAGCATCATCTCCTTTGAGAACTTGACCTCGGAGGTTCCCGGTAATATTCCCCCGAAGATGTAATCGCACTTTAGCTCTCCCCCCTTCTTGTAGTACCTGAACCTGAACATGATCGGGGATAGGGTGGAATCCGAGACGAGTCTTCCTTCCCATTGTCCGAGGACCTCGTCAATGCCGGGTCTTCTCGCCTTGCTGGCGAAGATC
>JACPTA010000189.1 GCA_016193005.1 Nitrososphaerota archaeon
GGCGTAGACGGCATTCGCGGTACCGCCCACCAGCCCCACCTGCAGCGCGTCGGCCCCGATTTGAATCGCCAAGATTGGGAGGAAGATGTTGAAGACAGGGATCATCGCGTTGCCTACGAACGTATCGAAAAGATAGAGGCGAAAATTGCCCGAACCAGAAACTTGGGTGATCCTCGCCAAAGCCGCTAGCGCGAGCCTTTGGACGGCCTATCTAAGAATATCAGAGAGGAGGATCTTCGCTAAGAGACTAACCTAAACCAGTAGGCGGGCTGTGACAAGTCGTTGGTGGATGATTCTCTGGCCGAAGCCTCACGAGTTTCGACGCGAATGTTTGACCCGACCCTCAGCTGTCCGATCTCGGCGCCTTTCACGATCCCTGGGACCTTGATTTCGCCGAGTTCGGCGATTGCGACCACGTAGGGAACAGAACTTTGGAACGCGTCGTTTGCAACGTGTATCTCGCTAAACGCGACTATCCTTCCCACTTTCGGTAGCTCCAGCCATTCTAGGTCGGTCGACAGGCAGCGACTGCAGACTGGCCTCGGAGGGCTCATCGTCGCTCGACAGCTCTTGCAAGAGACTCCCGTGAGCTTCCCCTCTTCATTCAACCTCTTGAAAAATGACTGCAGCGTGAACTCAGTTCGAAATGATGTGGGTTGCGACAATCGAATTTGACCCTCCTTCGTTGATGGCGAGACCGAATCTTGCTCCGGGAACCTGTCTCTGTCCACTCTTGCCCAAGAGCTGGTTGTGAAGTTCATACAACTGGCAGAGCCCCGTCGCACCAACCGGATGACCCCTCGCCTTGAGCCCTCCGCTCGGGTTCACGGCGACCTTCCCTCCAATCTCCGTCTGACCTTCACGCAAGAGCACGTGCCCCTCACCCCTTCTTGCGAATCCAGCGGCCTCGCAGTTTAGAATCTCATTA
Organism: Nitrososphaerota archaeon; assembly: GCA_016193005.1. Classification (GTDB taxonomy): domain Archaea; phylum Thermoproteota; class Nitrososphaeria; order Nitrososphaerales; family Gagatemarchaeaceae; genus JACPTA01. Next base: position 929 of record JACPTA010000189.1, read on the forward strand.
ATCGTAAACGCGTCGTGCACCTCTGCAAGAGAAACGTCGTCGGCTTCTATCCCGGCCATCGAATATGCTTCTCTGCAGGCCTCGCTCACAGCGCTCGGCCAGCAGACGTCATCCCTTTCATACAACCCGATTGTATCTCCTTTGTGCCCCATCCCGATGACATAGGTCGGACTGGCACTGTACTTTTTTGCAAGTTCTGGGCGAGTGATGATGGCGACGGCGGCTCCATCGCTGATCGGAGAAGAGTCATAGAGCTTCAGTGGCCACGCCACAACCTTCGAGCGAAGCACTTCGTCTCTGGAGATGAGTTTCTGAAGGTGCGCCTTTGGGTTGTGGTACGCATTCTTGTGATTCTTCACCGCCACGTCCGCAAGGTCCTCCTCTCTGCTCCCGTACTTGGCCATGTGCGCCGTCGCCATCATTGCGTAGATGCTTGGGAAGGTCAGACCGTTATACTGCTCGAGTGCCAAATCGCTCGCTGCCATCAGGGCGTCGGTGACCTGGCTCGTCGTGCGGAGAGACATCTTCTCCAACCCGCAGACAAGAACCACGTCATTCAGGCCAGATAACACGTCAATGACCCCCAGCCTCAAGGCCAGAGCGCCCGCCGCTGCGCATCCTTCTACGCGCACGGATCCCTTTGGCAGCAGTCCGAGCCAGTCGGCAACTATCGAGCCATACATTATCTGGTGCTCGTATGTCTCGGACTGTGAGCCGACATAGATTGCTCCTATTTCTCTTCTATCGATGTTTCTGCATTCTCGCCAGGCTTCCAAGAATGCTTCTACTATCAGCTCCCTTCCGTTCAGCTCGGTCCTCTTGCCTATCTTCGACATGCCCACGGAAGCGACTGCCGCGAGTTTCCTCATTGGAGAAGTTGCATCTCCTCTCGCCTCATCATTGTCTTGAAGAAGAGCGTCTTCGTTTAATAAGCTATCCGCGAGTCGCGCGTCTCGTCAGATTGTCTCTCGACGCTTCAGCGCGTTCACGGCTTAAATAGCGTGTGGCTTCCAAAATCTTGCAGATGTCTGGGGTCAAGTCGCATTTGCAACAGTTCGCACCCATCATCCTGATGGGAATAATTGCGACTGGAACGTTCGGGCTAGTAGCTCAGGGTTACCAGCAGCAACCCGCAATCCACTATCTCTCGGGAGCGACTCCCGGAACGAGCATCGACTATTCTGCATACCTGAAATCTTCTTCGACCGACGGGACAGGGATGACTTACGTCCAATCGATCCTAGTGAAATATGTTTCGGGATCCAAGGTCGAGTACAAACAGAGTTTCAGCTACCAAAACGGAACGACCAACACCCCTGTCGTGAGCTACCTGATTGACGTGCGGGATGGGTCCGAGACCAAGTTTTTTGACACATTTGTCTTTCCTTCAAGTCCGAAGCCTCAATTCTTCCTTGCGCGCGGTCTCGCTGACGGCGATCCTGTCCTAGACCCCACGATCGCGACGCAGCACTTCCTCACCGGACTTAAGGTCAATGGCACCAAGGTGGGATCATATGCCGGCAATGAGTTGGAGAGCGACTTCCTAAGCATCTCGCGACAGGGAGAGAATCTATCACTGTACTGGGAGAAAGAGAGCGGGATTCTGTTGGAGTTTGTCGTGAGCGGAGGAGGATACTTCTTTTCTCTCCAGGCTACGCACATTGACCTCCCTTCGGCTAACCCGACTCTTGACCCACCTGTGTCCCCCTCCCTTCGACCAGGTCCTCCGTACCGTTCCATGGCGAGAGTTGTAGTTGTAGGCGTGAAGGATATTTCGCAAGAAATAGTGTTTCAGGCCTTGAAGCAGGGAGACACCAAAGACATCCAGATACCGGCGACACCGGATGGATACGATTATGGATTCGTGCAGTTGTTCGGCATAAGTTCACCGCGTGGAATCTCTGCGGATTTTCACGGATTCGACAAGATAGCGATAGGTACTGGCGAAGATGATCTTGGTCTGCTGGTCAACCTTACCAAGCACGCCATCCACAAGACTGCGGACGACAGACCAATCATCTATTTCACGACGGGCAACAATGCCCCCCAAGTAACGATTCTTCATAGGGACGACAATCTGCTTGCGAACAGCAGTGATGTCAGGTTGAAAGTCTATGTCTCGTTCACAACCTACAAGGAAAGCTACCAAGAGATTGTGGGAAACACGATGCGTCTTCTCGTGCCACCGAGCCCAGATGCAAGCGTATTCGACTCATGGCAAGTCTACATCATGGTAGGACCGGATTCTCCACTGAGAGTAGCGTCGGTCATGCTCCCTAACGGGACTGAGGCGGGCCAGAGGGTTGCAACAGTCCTCCCCAAGACCGTGATACTCCGAGATTCGATAAGGCCGTTTGGGACGTACGAAATCAAGTTCGAAGAATGGTACGGTCTCCCGATGGCTGGAATAATGCGGGTTGACCGCATGAAGCCGGGCGAGAATCCCCCAGTCCACCAGGGGTGGTCGGACTACTTCACAGCAGTCTCGGAGAGCAGTGCAGACCACTATTACGTCGCTGACACGAGTAGGGCAGAAAGACAAGAGGTCCTGATAGACGCTTCAGCGGGATACTTTGTCGGAGCGGTTTCTGGTTACGCTTACCTTGGCCTCCCCGACGTGGCACTACTGAAGAGCGGCACGTTCGAGAGGGAGTTTCTGGCGATTCTTGCACCCAGCAGTCTTGCGAGCGTTATCTCGTTCGAGCCACCAGGCACGATGTACATGGACTTCTACCTCGATGCCAGAGTCCCGGTGAGCCTGATCGGACGCATCGAAGTAGTGGAGGGCAGCTCTTACCTCATGCAGGTGACGGGTCTGGAATCAGGGAATCACTTCGGAAGTTACAAGGCGACGATGCAGTGGAACCCGTTCAACATTACGGTATGGTCAGAAGACGGTACTGCCAAAGCCGGCGTTCCTGTTCGAATCACCGACCTGGCAGGAAACGAACTGGCAGAGGCGACAACGAACTTGCAGGGGTCTGCAGAATTGCGGGTTGAGAACCTTGGGCCATTCATGACGCTGATAGGAACTGAGCAGTCTGGCATGATGACGAGTTACCTAGACTCGATGAATATGCTCGCGGGCCCTCACACAGTCACCCTTCCGAGTGGTCGTCCGATCTCCAGTCAGGTTTCTGAGAATCCGAACGAAGGGATAGGTTTTGGGATCGGCAGCATTTCGGCAAATTTTCTTGGCCTCTCTGGGATTATCGCTGTCATCCTCGCGTACTTTGTGATAAGCATCAGTAGGCAACGGAGGAGATCTCTTGCTACTTAGGAAGAGGAAATCAACCAGTCTCGGGAGAGAATCTTCCTACTTTACCGCGCTCGTGACGAGGCCGCTTATTATGTATCTCCTGAAGACGAGAATCAGTATCACTGGAGGAAGCATTGTGACCACCCCCGCGGCCATGAGGATGCCCGTGGGACTCACTGGGTTTGCCCCTATCGAGGCGATGATGACCGGCAGGGTGTGGGAGGAGGCGGTACCAGTCAGAACAAACGCGAAGAAGAACTCTACGTAAGCAAGCATGAAGGAGTAGATCCCTATCGCAACGATTCCCGGCCTCATGACCGGAAAGACGGTGTTGAAGATAACCTCGAGCCTCGAATAACCGTCGACCCTGGCGGCCTCTTCCAAGTCAGGAGGCAGGGCTTGAAGATAACCATGGATGATCCAGATGCTTATCGGAAGCGTGTAAGCGCTGTAGATTAGCACTAGGGCGAAGAGGCTGTCCAGAAGGCCCAGGGATTTGATTATCAGATAGAACGGAATGAGAACCGCCACGGGAGGGAGAAGCCTGCTCGTTATGGTGAAGCGGAATAGCGGCCAGCTCCCCCGAAACCTCACTCTGGCGAAAGAGTAGCCGGCCATCGTCGCGCCAATCACGTTTATCCCAACCATGCAGAGGGCGACAAATACGCTGTTGCCGAGTGCCCTTGGAATTTCGGTCGCTATTTGGGGGAGGAAATATACCGCACTCCTCGCGAAGCTCCCCTCTCCCTCTGATTGCCGTTCCGCGAGTGCAGCGGCGGCGTTGAAGACGTAGTAGTAATTGTTCAGGGTTGCATTGATTGGAACAGGATTAGGCGGCCTTGTGTGTATCTCCCTCTCGGTCATTATGGTCATGTCAGCCATCCAGACTAGTGGCGCCAGCACCCACAGGCCAACAAGAATTGCGGCCACGGCAAGGCCAACTTTTCGCTTTCTCGAGTGCAATTCATCCACCCCTATCTTATCCTCAGCCTCAATCGACCGACCCTCAGCAACCTGTAGTACAGATAAATCAACAGCACGCTTATCCCTACGAGGATCAGGCTCAACGCAGTGGCCGTTCCGAAGTTCAGGTTTGCGAAGGCCATTCTCCAAGTGAAGAATGAAATGAGCGCGGTGAAGTCAGCAGGGCCCCCAGCCGTTACGACGTAAACAAGGTCAAACGCCCTGATATCCATGAGGGTTTCGTAGACCAGTACGATGAAGAAGATGGGTCTTATCCACTTGAATGTGACC
>JACPTA010000190.1 GCA_016193005.1 Nitrososphaerota archaeon
ACTTGATAATCTCTCCCACAAGCGCGTCTTGAGGGATGGTGATTCTTGCGTCGCACTCTTCGCAATTCTCTTCCATCAGTTCCTCACCCCCTTTAGCACATCTCGGATTTCTTTCTTTAGGAGCCAATCTCCGCGCTGAAGGCGGGCCCTTCTCTTGTCTAGCCAAGCTTCATGTTTCGCCAACCTTCTGTTGTTCTCAGACGCTCGATATCTGATGAGGCGTGGATTCGCGCCGCCCTCACTCTTGATCATGCCCAGGGCTCTCTTCGGATCAAGAATGCACTCCGCTTCTGACCAGTCAATCCTTATCGCCTTACCAGTCACCTTCGCGGAAACCGCCGGAAGTTCTTCTACGACGATTGAGATGAAGGTGGACCCTTTTTTCAGCGAGTCCCTCACGAGCTCGCCCACGACCGCGTGGGCATGCCTGAAGGGCAGATGGTGCCGTCGCACCAGATGGTTGGCAAGCTCCGTGGCAGTGGACTTGTCGTCTTCGAGGGCAGAGTTAATTGAGTCTTCGCGGAAGAGCATGCTTGAGAGCATCTCCGCCATTAGCTCCGCTGAATCGGCTGCGTCCGAGAGCGCGCCCCAGAGATGGGGCGTCACCTCCTGCAGGTCAAGGTTGTAGGAATTAGGGAGGGCCTTCAGGATGGAACAGGTCGCTGAAAGGTGGCCGAGGACCGAGCCGCACTTCGCCCTAATCATCTCTGCTACTACGGGGTTCTTCTTCTGTGGCATTATGCTGCTCGTCGCTGCGTGTAGGTCGGAGACCTCGACGAACCCGAACTCGCTGGAGCTCCATAGGATTATCTCTTCGGCAAGCCTGCTCATGCCGATCATTATCATCTCAGCGCAAGAGACGAGCTCAACGGCGAAATCCCTCGACGAGACCGCGTCCATCGCGTTCTTTACCAACCCGTCAAAGGCTAGGAGCGAGGCAACGTACCTCCTGTTCACGGGTACAGACGTTCCTGCTAAGGCTGCGGCCCCCATCGGCGAGAGGTTGAGGCGAGAGTACGCCTCCGTCAGCCTGCTGAAATCCCTCTCGAAGCCGTCAAAGTAAGACTGGAGATGGAAGGACAGGGTCACCGGTTGGGCATGCTGGAGGTGGGTGTATCCTGGAATTACCAGATCACCGGACTTCTGAGAAGCGAGTTTGAGCGCCTTCTGGAGGGAGATCAGCGCCTCACTGAGCTGGAGCAACCTCTCCCTCGCCTCCATCCTTATCGCAGTAACAACCTGATCGTTCCTGCTCTTCCCAAGATTGATCTGCCCTGCCTTCTCAATTCCGATCTTTCTTATCGCTTCCTGCTCTATCATGTGATGGATATCTTCCGTCTCCTTGTCCAGCTTCATCACCTCGGGAAGGCGTAGAAAGAACCCTAGGCAAGGCGCGGCAGTCTCAGTACCCACCTCTCCGCTGCGCAAAAGAGAAAGTACGTGCGCCAAGTTAATCTTGATTACGTGTCTGGCGATTGGAGCGTCGAACTCAATTGATGAGGTGAATCGATTCGCTTTGCTACTTGACTTTTTGACGCGGCTCCCTCTTAGGATGTTCACTTTGATTCCTCCCCGTCAAATCGGACGCGAGTTTCGCAGCGAGCCTCGACTGGAGGCCCCACAGCTCGATGAACCCGACAGCACTTCTCTGGTCGAATGTGGAGGCCTTGTTGTATGTCGAAAGCTCGAGCTTGTACAGAGAATTCTCTGAAGACCTGCCCACCACTCTGATTCCCCCCTTGTAGAGTTTGAGTCTAATCTTGCCGTCAACCCTCCTCTGAGTGGTTCTGATGAAACTGTCGAGGGCGAATCTGAGCGGTTCCATCCAGAGACCAGAGTACACGAGCCAGGCCCACTCCTTCTCCACCCGTTCCTTGAAGGCAATCTCATGTCTGGTCAGCACCATGTGCTCGAGTTCCCTGTGCGCCTCGATTATCGTCGTTGCTGCGGGAGCTTCATAGACCTCTCTTGACTTTATTCCGACTAGCCTGTCTTCCATCTGGTCTACGATACCGACGCCGTAGCCCCCTGCAATCCTGCTGACAGTCTTTATGAGCTCCAGAGTGCTCGCTTCGGTTCCATCCACGCTCGTTGGAATGCCGTCCTTGAATCCCAACTCCAGGTAGCCAGGGGTACTGGGTGCATCCTCAGGTGGGACGACCCACTCGAATGCGTCGTTGGGAGGTTCTTCGGCGGGGTTCTCGAGCGGGCCACTCTCTATTGACCTTCCCCATAGGTTCTGGTCTATGCTGTAGATTGAGCTCGAACTCTGAATCTTGATGCCCTTCTCCTTCGCATAGAGAATTTCCTGATCCCTCGACATGTTCCAGTCTCTGACGGGCGCTATGACCTTCAGCGATGGGTTCAAGGCGCGCACCGTGACATCAATCCTCACCTGGTCATTTCCTTTCCCAGTGCAGCCATGAGCCACTGCTGTTGCTCCCTCCTTCTCGGCAATCTCGACGAGTTTTGTCGCAATCAGGGGTCGCCCGAGTGCCGTGGCAAGCGGGTATTTGCCACCGTACAGTCCGTTTGCCCGTATCGCCGGGCAGATGTAGTTCGCGACGAACTCCTCCTTCACATCAAGCTCGTGATGGTTCTTCACTCCAAGCGCGTAGGCGCGCTCCGCTATCTCACCAAGGTCGTCCTGCTGCCCCAGGTCCAAAGTCAGTGTGACAACCTCGGCGTTGTACTTCTCTTGGAGCCACCTTATCGAGACTGATGTGTCCAAGCCTCCAGAGTAGGCCAGCACTATCTTCTCAGACAATCGTTTGCCGATGACCCACAAGGAAACGTTTTTATAGATTTTGGCCACAAACGACCTAAAATCACTGGGTCTTGACATGAAATTGGCCATACCCGGAGCGATTTCAGGTGCCGTCAGGGACGAGATCAGCTACGACCTTTCGGTGCAGGATGCGCTCGCTAGGGACTACGCGAACATAAGCGCGCTGGCGAGGATGCTCCAGCCTCGAATAGAGGAGAAGCTCGGACAGACGGTCAATATGGAGAGCATCATCACGTCGCTCAAGAGGCTGAGGGGGAGCTACACTCCCGCATCTGAAGATATTCGGACGGTGATCGCGGAGAGCGTGGTAAACGTGAGGACGCATGTCTCGAAGATCTCCGTTGAGAAGACAAGAAAGGCGCTCGAGGCTGTTAGTGGCATGCTCGCAAGTCATCATCAGGACTTCATCCAAGTTTCCGAGAGCCTCAACGCAATTACCCTCATCTTCGACCAGAAACTGCACAAGAAGCTAAGGGCGAAGCTTGCTGACTATGTCCTCCTGGAGGAGGGTGACGATTACGCAGCAATAACTGTACAAAGTCCTCCTTTGATCATGAAGACGCCTGGATGCATCATCAACTTCTACAACGAAATATCGAGGGCGCACGTGAACATCGAAGACACTGTGAGCTGCTTTACCGACACCATCGTCGTGGTCAAGATGAAGGAAGTCGCGAAGGCCTTCACAGCACTCACGGAGCTGATCACGGAGGAGAGAAAGAGACTGGAAGAGAGGGAGTGAGCGGGTCACGAGATTGACAAAGTGACTCGACTCTGGTCAAAGCGTTTAAAAACCGAATCAGGAGAGTATACGTTCTCTAAGAGACTTCATGGAGAAAGCTGACGGGAGCACGCAGGCCATCCTGCTCTTAGAGGACGGTACTTTCTTCGTCGGCAAAGGGTTTGGCTCTGAAGTGAATGTAGTTGGCGAGGCAGTCTTCACCACCGGAATGGTTGGCTACCCCGAATCGATGACTGACCCTTCGTTTGCTGGCCAACTGCTCTGTTTCACCTACCCGCTCATCGGCAACTATGGAGTACCACAAAAGGATGATCTGGACCGCTTTGGGCTGCCGGTGCACTTCGAGTCTGAATCAATCAAGGTCAGTGGCATTGTTGTTCAGGAGTACTGCGAACGACCGAGCCACTGGGCATCGCGCGCGAGGCTCTCGGAATGGATGCAAGAGGAGGGAGTCCCGGGCATATCGGGTATCGATACGCGAGCCCTCGTCTCGACCCTTCGAGAGCGCGGAGTGATGATGGCTGCTCTCGCGAACGGAACGGAGCTCCTAACGAGGAAAGAGTTGGCGATTATGATTGAGAAGGCTAACAGGTACGACTCCGTCGATTTTGTGAAGAGCGTCTCCACAAAGAGGAGTTACACCTATGGGTCGCCAGGAAACACGGTCGTGCTCATCGATTGCGGATTGAAGCTCAGCATCATCAGGAACATCTTGAAGAGAGGGTACAGAGTAGTCAGAGTACCCTACAACGCGAGCTACGCTGACGTGATGGCGTACAGCCCTGATGGAGTCGTGATCAGCAACGGCCCGGGAGATCCAACGCTCTGCCGAGAAACAATCAAGACGGCGGGGAGGCTCGTGGACTCGGAGGTTCCCCTGCTTGGGATATGTCTCGGGGAGCAACTGATTGGTCTATCGCAGGGCGTGGATACGTACAAACTGAAGTATGGCGACAGGGGGCAGAACAAGCCCGTCGTTGACTTGACCACGGGCAGGGGGTACGTGACCAGCCAGAACCACGGCTACGCGGTGGACAGGCAGAAACTTGAGAGGTCTCAAATGAAAGTCTGGTTCTTGAACGCGGACGATGGCAGTGTTGAGGGCACGATACACGAGAGGAGACCTTGCATTGCCGTTCAGTTCCATCCCGAAGCATCACCCGGACCGTACGATACCGAATTTGTCTTCGACAACTTCGTGGTGCTCATGAACAAATACAGAGAGACGGTGATAGGTGAGAGGACTCGAATCATGAGAGTGTGAGAAGCGCACTAGTTCTGGGGAGCGGGGCAATAAAGATCGGAGAGGCCGGCGAAAGCCAGTAAACTGGCCGCCAGTTCGACTACTCCGGCAGCCAATGCCTCAAGGCGTTGCGTGAGGAAGGGATAAAGTCAGTCCTTGTCAACCCCAACATTGCGACGATTCAGACAGACGAGCGACTCGCTGACAGAATCCACTTCCTACCTGTCACCCCTGATTTCGTGGCCGAGGTTATTGAGAGAGAAAGGCCGGACGCGATTCTCCTGGGCTTCGGAGGACAGACTGCCCTGAACTGCGGCGTCGGCCTCGCAAAAATGGGCGCCCTCGAGAAGTACCGGGTGAAAGTCCTGGGTACGCCCATCAGGGGCATCGAGGTTACGGAGGACAGGGAGCTCTTCAAGCGAGCGATGGTGGAGGCAGGCATTTCAGTTCCCAATAGCGACTCTGCATACTCGCTCCAAGAAGCGCAGACAGAAGCCAGAGGAATTGGCTACCCCGTCATCATAAGAGTTGCATACACCCTCGGAGGAAGGGGCGGGGGTGTGGCCAGAAACGACAGAGAACTCAGCAACATAGTGCAGCGAGGCCTAAATCTCAGCCTTAACCACCAAGTGTTGATCGAAGAGTACATCGGGAAGTGGAAGCAGATTGAGTACGAAGTGATGAGAGATTCCGCAGACAACAGCATGGTTGTCTGCAACATGGAGAATATGCTCGGGATGAGGGTGCACACGGGGGACAACATCGTCGTCGCTCCCTCCCAGACGATAACCAATAGAGAGTACCACCTGCTGAGGTCACTCTCCATTAGCGCGGCCAGGAAAT
>JACPTA010000236.1 GCA_016193005.1 Nitrososphaerota archaeon
GCGCATCCAGTCGCGTCAACGTGAGCGCGAGTACGAATTCAGTCCAATTCATGATGAAGACGAAGATCGTAGCTGCCGCCACCCCGCCTAACACTATCGGCAGAACAACATTGAATTGGAGTCTCCACCGCTTCACGCCGTCCACCATCGCGGCCTCTTCAATCTCGTGGGGCACGGCATCTATGAAGGGCTTGACCAGCCAAATGAAGTAAAAGACGGTAGTCGCAGCATAAATCGGAATCAGCGCCTGTAACGTATCAATCAGTCCGACGGTAGCGTAGAAGACCAAGAGCGGAATCGCGAAGACAATTGGGGGAGAGGCGCGCACGATAAGGGGCAGGACAAAGAGCGAGAATCTCCCCGTTCTATGCCTTGAAATCGCATAGGCTGCGGGGAAGCCTATCAACATCGCTATTATTGTCGAGCTGAAAGTAACGATGAGACTGTTGTAGATTGCCCGGACTCCAAGCGGGTTGGCGAAGACCGCTGCGTAGTTTCCTAGGGTGGGGAAGCTGGGCAACCAGTGAATCGGACGCGCAAACAACTCCTGCTGACCTTTGAACGAGGTGGAGGCCACCCAGAACAGAGGGAAAAGGGTGAGGACGACGGCCAAGGTCATGAGCAAGAAAGCAACAAGCTGGCGGTTGTTCTTCCGCGCTCCGACCAATTGAAAATCTCAACTCGGAGAGTTGGCCCATCCCGACGCCGTATTTATGCCTCCAAAACCTGAAGAGTGAACTCTGACCCCTGGCATCTCTTGCGACACGCATGAGCAGCTGTACGTTTCATGGTCATCCACAAAGACCTCGCTTCTCGCTCAATCGGAATTAGTTTTCTGGCGAAAGGTGAGGTTTGATATCGGAAACTGTAGTGCCGCATTGTTGAATGGAGGCTCAGAATATTTATATGGTTACGGCTATAGCACTATAGCAATGCCGACCACTGTGCAGGTGAGCGAGGAGACACGGAAGCTGCTGAACGGCTTGAAGAGGGAGTTGGGGCTTAAGAGCTATGATGAAGTGATCAAGAAGTTGGTCAAATCAAAGCACGGGATGCCGGAATCGCTCTTCGGCGCGTGCAAGGGCTCGTTGCCTTTCAGAAGAGAGCGCGAGGCAGAGCATGAACTCTAGGTTCGTCATCGACACCCATTCTTGGGTCGAGTACCTTCTTGGCTCAAAGGGAGGGGAAAAGGCTAGGGAGTACATCGAAAGTGGAAACGGATTAACTCCTTCGATAGTCCTGGCCGAGCTAAGGAAGTGGTATCTGAAGGAAATCGAAGCGGGGCGCCGTCACGAACGGGAGATGCACAAGCACATGGCTTTCATAGAGTCGATAACGCAGGTAGTTCCCCTAGACGCTTCTCTTGCGCTCAAAGCAGGCGAGACGGACTTTCTCATGAAGAAGAGGATTAAAGGTTGGCCTCTGGCGGACTCGGTGATCTACGCAACTGCAAGGTCGCGTGCTGCCCAGGTGGTAAGTGGAGACCCTCACTTCAAGGGCTTGGAAGATGTGATCTTCGTCAGTTGAGGAAGCATTCAGGCGGAGCCCTTGTACTTCCTCTTGAAGGCTTCGTACGAACTCTGGTAGCATGCCATGGGGACGCGAACCATACCAAAGCCGATCAGTCCTATTCCTGGCTTGTTGTGCGCTATTCCCACCGCGCACACTTGTGATATGCCTGTTTCAAGGACCTTGCGTATATCGACACCCACAGGCGTGCCTTCGAAATTCAATACTGGTATCCGGAAGTAGCTGTTCTTCCCGACGGAGATTCGCATCATCTCCTTCGAGTATCGGATCGCGTCTTCGGCCGAATCTCCCGTAGAGAGTACGTGGGCGATTCCCGCTGCCATGGCACCTCCACCGAGTCCCTGCATGTCTACCAGTATGGAATCTCCTACCTCGGGGTTCGAGTCCTTGTCGCTGAATCCCTCGTCATACTTGGCGACGTAGAAGAGGGGTGATGGGGCCTTGAACCACTGATGACCAAGGCTGCTGACCTTCAGGCCCATCTCAGTCCCGTTCCCCGCGAGGAAGCTGGTTATCGTGCTGTACTCGACGCCGTGGGCCGCGTCTGCAACCGCCTTGGCCCTGGCCATGAGGGGCCAAAGGAAGAAGAGGTCTATTCCTGCCATGTACTTCAGGACCTGTATCGCCGTCTTCTTCTCAGAGACATTGACGATGATTGGCGCAATGATCCTCTCGAAGAGGCATGAGGCGGCCACGGTCCTGTCGTGGCATTCGTCGCCCATCAAGAGCGCCTGCGAGATGATCGGCTCCATCTCCAATCCCCCTAGCTCTCTGAGGGCATCACGCAGTGTTGGGGCGAGTGTCTCCTTCACCCACACGAGGTTGTCAAGCGTCTTCTTGTCATAACGTCCAAATTGCATCCCTAGCTCAGGCAACGCGATGTACGCCTTGTTTCCAAAGGTTCGGTTCTCGACTTCAAAGACCGGCATCGATTCGGAGGTCGCGCCGGAAAGGCAGCTTATCGCGTTGTGGTCGAGGGACGAGCCGAACTTCACCTTCCCCTGCTCCGCCTTCCGAACAGCCTCGGCAGGAGTCTTGGCCCAACCCTCGAAGAGCATTGCACCTATCATCGCGCTACGCATGGGTCCCGCCATCCTCTTCCACTCTACGGGTGGACCTGAATGGAAGATGGTGTTGGCTTTCAGTCCCTTTATCACATCTCCGGCCCTTTTCACATCCGTCAAATAGCAGCGAGAGGAGACCATTCTTTTGACGACTTCTTGGTTAGCCTCCCGAATCTTGCTTTCTAGGTTTGCTTGAGAATTCGAGATCCAAATCACCGCTGTGTAAGATAATGGAGCATTTCATATATGTTTTCCAAGTGATATGGTCTGAATTTGCTTATCGATGCAGATTCGTGTGACTGAACCCGATTGAATGTAGTCCGTTCAATCCGAGATCCGAACCTCTTGTTGATACCTTGGTAATAGTTATTAGAAGTTCCTCATCTCTATCAATTCGCTTCTGTAAATTATCTTGCCCCTCTTGATGACGTACTTGCGGACCGGGATATCGAGGAATACATCGGAGATGGCCTTGGTCCCCAGAACCACAAGGTCGGCGTTCTTGCCTGGCTCCAATCCATACGTATTTTCTATCCGAAGGATTCTTGCAGCATTGTGAGTAATCATGTCTAGAAGCATCTTCTGGTCAGTGATGGAACCCAGCTGGGCCACGTGTTCGTAAAGCGAACCGATGAGCAGAAGGTCTCCTTTCCCAAAGGGCGTGAACGCGTTCCTTATGTTGTTAGACGAGAATGCGACATTCACCCCACCCCTCACGAAAGGGGCTGGATTGAGTACGGCCCGCCGGACTCGGGTCTTGTCACTCCTTCCGCCCATGTACAAGTCTGTCGCAGGCAGAGGAACTACGTTGATCCGCGCGTCCTTCATCTTCCTTATCGTATTTTCGAGCACCGATGGATCGACACTCGCAAGAGTAATCATGTGCCCGACCGTGACGCGGCCTTGATACCCTTCGGCCATCGTCTTCTCGACAATGTAGTCTATGGCACGGGATCGCGGGTCGTCTATGTCGTCCCCGAAATCAGCATGAAAGTCCAGATCTTTGTCGTACTTCTTGGCGAGGCCGAACATCAGATCTATCTGTTTCTTGGTGTTTTCGAAACTGTCTTCGTTGTACGGGCATCCTCCTACGACGTCTGCTCCCAACTTCAGTGCATCTTCGACTATCTCGTAAGCGCCCGGGGACTTGACTATTCCCTCTTGGGGAAACGCAACTATCTGAAGATCAATCAATCCCTCATACTCCCTCTTCAGCTCGA
>JACPTA010000237.1 GCA_016193005.1 Nitrososphaerota archaeon
CCCATACACCGCCTTGCCCTTCTCATTAAATGCCTCAACCCTTGCTCCTAGGGACCTGCATTGAATTTCCCCGGCTTTAACAGGGAGCAAAGGACATCCTCCAACGAAAGCCGTGCACATGTCGGTCCCCCCGCTCATGGACGACAGCCACAAATCACGCTTCACGTTCCTGTAGACCCAGAGGAAACGCTCAGCGGAAAGCGGCGAGCCGGTTGAGCCGATTCCTCTGAGGCTTCGGAGATTGAATCTCTCCCCGGGTCTTATCCCTGACTTCATGCAAGAGGAAACATAGGCAGCGCTCGTACCAAAAAAGGTCATGCCAGTCCTCTCGCAGAGATCCCACAAGACATCTATGTTCGGATACGCAGCACTACCGTCGTAGAGTACCACTGACGCACCGACGAGTAGTCCGCTCACCAAATAGTTCCACATCATCCACCCTGTGCTGGTATACCAGAAGAAGCGGTCACCCTGCTTCAGGTCGTTGTGCAGAGAGAGCGCCTTGTAGTGTTCAAGGAGCATTCCTCCGTGCCCGTGGACGATAGGCTTCGGGGCTCCGGTAGTTCCAGATGAGTAAAGAATCCAGAGAGGATGGTCAAAAGGCACATGCTCAAACTCGATGCTAGAATCTCCTTCGACCGCCTCCTCCCACTCGCAGGATTTCATTCCAAGCTTCGAGCCGGATTCTCTCCATCCACCCCTGACAACGACGACCCTCTTGATCGAAGGGATGGCAGCCAGAATTCTCCTCACATCAGCTGTCTTGCTGATCTTTCTACCATTGTAGCTATACCCGCCGACCGTAAGCAGCACCCTCGGCCTTATCTGGGCAAAACGGTCTATGACGCTAGGACTGCCGAAATCAGGCGAGCAACTAGACCAGATGGCCCCGAGGCTTGCCGATGCCAAGAAGCCTATGATTGCCTCTGGGATGTTCGGCATGTACGCCGCTACCCTATCACCACGCCTTACACCGTTGTTCTTCATCCAGAAGGCAAGAGCACCAACCTTCTTCTTGAGTTCGGAGTGCGGTGTGTGTTCTTCCTCGCCACCCTCCTTGCAGGATATTATCGAAGAGCTTCCCGCTGCCGAACCTCTGAAGACATGCTCTGTGTAGTTCAGCGATGAACCGGTGAACCACCTTGCGCCGGGCATCTTTCTTGACAGGAGAACCTTCCTGTATCTCTTCGTCGAAATTACTCCGAAGTACTCCCAGATTGATTCCCAGAAATCCTCGAGGCATGTCACCGACCAATTCCATAGGGAGTTGTAATTCCGAAAACGGAGTCTTTTCTGGTCTTCGAGCCAACGCATGTATGCCGACATATTGGAGTTCCTTCTCCATTCGGTTGGCGGCCTCCACAGAACTTGTCGGTCCTTGCCCGGGTTGTCTTCCATCTGGCCTCGGCATCGAATTCCAACAGAAAAAGGTTAGTCCATTATCTTCAGGATCGACGCTCATTGCCTCTGGAGATCTGCCCTAACTATTGGTTGGTCCTCAACGAACGCTTAAATGACGTTTTTCTTCGCTTTCGCCAAGATGGTCCCTCGCTCCCGTCGGATAGGGTTATGCTTTCTTGACAGGCCTGACGTTGGCGAGCAGCTAGAGATTGCAAGCCTCGCTGACCGGAAGGGCTTCGACTCGATATGGGTCTGCGAGACTCGACTGGTGCGTGACGCGATTTCAGTCCTGGGCGCGTTCGCCCCTGTGACCAGCAAGGTAAGACTCGCATCTGGAGTGATAAACATCTGGACGAGAGTGCCATCACTTACGGCCATGACTTTCGCTACCCTCGACGAGATTTCGCGCGGAAGGGCCATTCTTGGGGTTGGAGCCTACTGGGACCCGCTCGCTTGGAAACAGGGCGTCAAGAGGCGGAAGCCTCTCAAGGCAATGAGGGAGTGGGTGGGCATCGTCAGGCGGCTCTTCAATCTTGAGAGGGTAACGTTTGAAGGTGAGATAATGAAGGTGCGCGACCTGAGGCTCGACCTCGGATTTGGGAGGCCCCGTGAGCCCATCCACGTACCAATCTACATTGGTGCCACTGGGCTCAAGATGATGGAGCTGTCCGGTGAAATTGCGGACGGAGTCCTATTGAACGCCTTCACCTCAGTTCAATACTTGAAGACATCGCTCGAGCATATCGGTCTAGGAGCACGGAAGGCAGGAAGGAAGAAGAAGGAACTCGACCTTCCCCAGCTAATAGGGGTCGCAATGTCGGAGGACACAGCGAAGGCAAAGGACGAGGCAAGGTATCTGGTGACCCTTTACCTAGGACAGCAGCCACACATCGGTATCGCCAGCGGGATCAAAGAGGAATTGATCAAGGAGATAAACGCCGCCCTTGGCGGATGGCCCCCAAGGAAGAATGGACCAAACGCCGCGCTTGGCGGATGGCCTCCAAGGAAGAATGGGCCCCAAGCGGCAATGAAGCTCGTGGACGACAAGGTTGTAGACATGCTAACTGTTGCGGGAACGCCGGAGGAGTGCAGGAAAGGCGTCAGCGAATACGTCAAAGCCGGAGCGTCTTATCCGGTTATTCTCCCGATCACGACAAACCTGAAGCAGATGGTCAGGGCTCTCGCCCCGAGCTAGGCCCGCCGACTCAAGAAATTGAGAAGAGGGTTCGCGAATGGTTTCGTCTGAAGAACCCTTATTAGGTTCGCTCGGGCGTGAATCCAGTATGACAAGAAGTTCCAGAAATTCGGATGGTGTGCTGGAAAGGTTCCTCGCAAAGTCGCCGAGATCGAGAAGCTATTTTGAGCGAGCGTCGAGGGTCATTCCGAGTGGGTCTAACCGAACGGTCGTGTTTTACAAGCCATATCCCGCTTATTCCCAACGTGCGAAAGGGAGCCATATCTGGGATATTGATGGTGTCGAGAGAATTGATTACTGTTTCAATTACAGCAGTCTAGTTCTTGGCCATGCCAACCCTGCCGTGATAGAGGCAGTGGCAGCCGAACTTGAAAATGGTCTCGGGAGGGGCCAGCCGACGTCTGCGGAGGTGGAATTGGCCGAGAAAATCACTGAGATGGTGCCATCGGCCGAGATGGTGAAGTTCACAGTAACCGGGACGGAGGCGGTGATGAACGCCATCAGGTCAGCGAGGGCTTACACGAACAAGGACGACGTTGTGATCTTCAAAGGCGCCTACCACGGCAGCTCAGACGCTGTCTCGGTAAACGGCCTTGCCTTTCACTCATACGGCATCCCGAAGGACGCCCAGAAGCACACGATGGTGGTGCCGTTCAACGATCCCGACGCATTGGAACAGACCTTGAGGAAGAACAAGAGAGTCGCTGCAGTGCTCATGGAGCCCGTCTTGGCCGCGGGCGGTATGGTCGTTCCCGACGAAGACTTCACCAAGGCAGTCAGAGAGACAACCGAGAAGATGGACGTGCTGCTCATCCTCGATGAAATCGTCACTGGTTTCAGGATTGCGAGGGGAGGATGGCAGGAGAGGTATAGAATAAAGCCCGATATGACAGTACTTGGTAAGAATGTAGCCGGTGGCATGCCAGGCGCGGCCGTATGCGGAGGGAAGGAGATCATGGAAGACGTCTACGCCTTTCCAGAATCCGAGTCGCTCGAACTAGGTACCCCGAAGACTCCTCTGTCCGGAACCTACAATGCGTTCCCTCTCACGATGGCGGCAGGGCTCGCGACTCTGAAGCAACTCAATTCTGATGTGACCGACAAGATTGGGAATACCGCCGAATCCCTTTCGAAGGGCTTTGTGAAGATTGCCAACGACTTGGGCATCA
>JACPTA010000194.1 GCA_016193005.1 Nitrososphaerota archaeon
GCAGCGAGACAGTTCGATTAGTAGCTCAAGCATTGCTGACTAGGACGAACTAGATCGAAGCGGGACGCGAGTAAAGAAGGCGCAGACTGCTGCTGAAGAAGGCCGCATTCACGCCGGACAACAGTCCTTTGGCGGGTTATGCCTCTCGTCGCCCTCCAGATGGCTGAGCTTGTTGTGGTCGGTAAGAAGCACCGACAGAGTGGATCGAAGACAACGACAGCGCGGCTCGCGCATGGCTGACAACTCTATAAAGTCCGAACACGGCCAGGTCACATGAACAGAAGGGCAAATTTCCTCGTCATCCCGCGGTCAACCGTCGAGGAACTCTACACGATGAGGGATGCGGTCGAGAGCCAAGAGAGGGCATTCCGGGCCTTGGGTCGCGGGGACGCAAAGGTCCTTCCCATAATCCACAGCGATGTTCGCTCACACTCTGGCCACCTGGAGGTCAAACCCGGAGTCGTCTTGAATCCAGCAGTCTACGGCCTAAAACTCATCTCTGTCTACCCGAAGAACGAGCGCTTGAGGATACCTCCAATGCAGGCGGTCATACTCATCAACGATGCTAAGACGGGAGTGCCCCTCGCAATAACTGACGGCGCCTACATCACCAACCTGAGGACAGCGGCCGCGGGCGCGGTGGCGGCAAGATATCTCGCACGAAGGAACTCCAGAAGTGTGGGGGTGATTGGCACGGGGGTCCAGGGACGAATGCAAGCGCTCGCACTCAAGGAGGTCTTGAACTTCCAATCGCTGAAGGCATGGAGTCCCAAGGCGGCAGGCAGAAAGCGGTATGCACTCGAGATGGAGAATGCGCTCGGGATACCTGTGAGGGCTGTTGATTCGGCGAAGGAGGCGATAAGAGGCGTTGACATCTTGGTAACAGCAACACCCGCAACCGCTCCGATAGTGAAGAGGGACTGGATCGAGGATGGGCTGCACATCAACTCGATTGGGGCCGATAGAAGAGGAAAGCGGGAGCTCGAGCCCGAGGTCTATGGCCATGCGAAGGTATTCACGGATTGTCGAGAGGTCGCGGTAGAGAAGGGACTGTTCAGGTCTGGACAGATTTTCGCTGAACTCGGCGAGGTCGTGGCGGGTGTCACGAAAGGAAGGGAGAGTGACGAGGAGATAACGATTTTCGATTCGAGCGGAGTCGGCGTCCAGGACGTTTTCGCGGCGGAGATGGTATACAGACGGGCGAGAGCCAAGAAGATGGGCTACGAGACTAGGCTATCCTGATACGGGCTACAACACTGCTTGTCTAACTCGAGTTGAGACTGGCGACCTCCAGCCTCCGCCGGTAGGAGACATGTTCCAACTCACTTCTTGAGCATCTCGAAGTACCGCTTCCGAAATTTGGCAACCTTCGGAGCAACGACCACTTGGCAGTATGGCTGCCAGGAGTTTCTCCTGAAGTACTCCTGATGGTACTCTTCAGCCTTGTAGAAGACCTCGAACGGCACGAGTTCGGTTACTGCTGTCCTCCCCCAGATCTTCGACTCGTTGATTTCCTTGATGACACTTTCAGCTATCCTCTTCTGTTCTTCGTCGTGATAGAAAATCACGGATCTGTACTGTGACCCAACATCGTTTCCCTGACGGTTTGGAGTAGTTGGGTCGTGCACAGTGAAGAAGACCTGAAGTAGCTGGCGATAGGAGATCACCTCAGCGTCGTAGGTGATCCGGACTGCTTCTGCGTGCCCAGTCTCGCCTGTACAGACCTGCTCATAACTCGGATTCGCAACTGTTCCCCCGGAATAACCGGACTCAACCTTGGTCACGCCCATCAGCTCCAGGAAGACAGCTTCTGTACACCAGAAACACCCGCCACCCAACGTTGCCTGTCCTCTGTCCCTGGGGAGCTTGACCCGTGACTCCGCCTCCATCATCGTGGTTTTGTGACCCACCAGCTGCTCGGTATAAACACTTCACCCGCAAGTCTACAAGATCTACCCGGATTTTTTCTGGAATTCGGCAACAAAGCACTTACATCGGGAGCAATACTGCGAGAACAGGCTTGGACCTTGGAAAGGACGAAGAAGGTGCTTCAAGAGGCCAATCGGGGAATCTCGGACTTCTACGACCTAGACTTCACTAGAGGGGAAATCAATCTCCGCCAGATAGATGCCAGAGCCCTCATCCTGCCTGCAGCGGCTTGGAGTACGCTTCGAGACGAGCTTGTTCGCGCGTTCAAAGGAGGAGCGTTCCCGCTGATGTTTCAGATTGGCTACCCAATCGGCTCAACTTTCATGGAACGCTTCAAGAAACTGGACCCAAACCCAGAGATTGCAATGAAAGCATTGCCCGAGATTGGCGCATCATCGGGTTGGGGGTCGTTCTCGATTCTGGGAGACATCAAGGATGGCTCTGAGGTCTTACTCAGGGTAGCCAACTGTCCCTTCTGCTCCAAGATGAACGAGAGGGATCTTCCCGTGTGTGATTTCCTCGCCGGCGTATTCAACGGAATGGTCGATACGCTCTACGACAAGCCGCATGAAGCGCGAGAGACCAGATGCGAGTCATCGCAAGGCGAGTTCTGTGAAGTGGTGGCCCGGATAGTTCCGGAGAAGACCGACGAACATAAACGCTGGGGGACGTACGTCCTCTTCCCGTGGCTGGCTCCCTCGAGAAGTCAATAAGATAAATCCCTCCTATCGAGTCACGTGAGTCATACCTGCTCAAGCATAATTACTAGATATGCAGACGGTTTTGACGGGCGCTTGAGCTTGAAGCTTGGGTCTCTGGAGCCTAGTGTGAAGGATCCCACCTCGTTCCTAATGGCGTTCATGATTGGCCTAGTTCTGATTCTCTCGACCACGTGGATCGTCGACAAGCTGGGTACGGCGATGTACAAGAGGGGCATGGCGAAACCATTCTACGTGAGGGGACGGAGAATACATCACAGCGTCATCTATTTTATAGTCCCAGCCTGCTACGCCATCCTCTTCGCGATGTTCGTTCTCGGGTTCATCCAGGTATTCTGGGACTCGCTCTGGGTAAGATTCGCCTACACGTTCGTCCTCCTCGCCTTCGCCATCACTGCGGACTTTCTTGGCGATAAGTTCTGGCCCCAGATCAGAAAGAACGCAATCCTGCACCATGAGTGGATCTACATGGTCCTACCGGTCTTCATATTCACGAACGTCGTGAAGGTGGTCCTGTAGCCTCCGTCTTCGATCAATCCTGTCACCAGCAATAAGACCCGATTAGGTTATCAATACTCCATCAAGTGTTGAGAAGCGTGAGGACTCGAAGCGGAGTAAGTTCAACAACGGTAATCGCCACTCTCGTAGCAGCGGCACTAATTGTGCTGGCCATTGTGGGGGTCGCGACATCCGGGAGGAGACCGATCGGTCCGCTCACTCCCCATGAAACTACCACCATTTTCATATCCGCCAACTGCACCACCTCGAGGGCGACTACCAACAGCAATTCGACCACAACCTATGTCAGCACCTTCGTGGGAAACCTGACGGTGGTGACAACGATTCGAGGCTTCAGCACGAACGCGACTCAGATTTGTAGATAGACAGTTCGTCCCTGTCAAAGATCGAAATGTTCTCTAGCACAGTTATCACGCAACATCATTCCACATCCCTTGTCGCAGATAGCTTGTACTCTTCATCTGCTACTTGGGTGGAGCTCCCTCTGAGACCGATAGCTGAAATAATGACCGTAAGGATCACTATTGCACCAGTCATGGAGACAAGTGTTGATTTGACGCTACTTAGTACTGCACCTTCCTTCGCAAGGACGAATGAGAACTCTCCTATGGGGGTCAGTGTGAGGCCAACTTCACCGCTTGAAACCTTCAGTCGAGCTACCTGTACTATAAACCAACCGGCCACAATCTTGGCTGCTATCGCTCCTGTGGCGATAACAAAGATAGGGACGAGTTCTTGGAGCAGAGAACTAACCTCAATGAGCGTGCCCATCGAAACAAAAAACAGAACTATGAAGAGATCTTTGATGGGAATAATCTTGGAAAGCAAGAATTTTGACTGTTTCCCCCTTATCAATAATCCAGTAAGAAACGCGCCAATCGCAGGAGAGAATCCGAGCACGACCGAGAGGTAAGAGAAGAAGATGCCCAAGCTAAGCGCGCTCAGCAGACTAATTTCTGAAAATTGAACTTCGAACTGGCTGATGTAATTGATTAGCTTGGGAGCCAATGTAACACTGAATACCACGATGAGGGTGAGCAGTAGAATCCCTTTGGTCAGCAGAATCAATACGCTCACCAGTTCAATTTGACCAAAGAGAGCTATCTGGGGTAGAATTAGGATTAGCAATACTGCGACAAAATCTTCGACCACCATTATTCCCATGATGATGCGACCCATATCTGATCGAAGTCTACCTCTGTCTATCAGAAGCTTGCCAACTACCGCAGTGCTTGTGATCGCGGTAATTGAGCCGACGAAGATGGAAGTGACCCACGACAACCCAAGTACCAGTCCAAGCCCCACTCCTACAGCGAATGTTATCCAAACTTCTACTACAGTGAGCGTGAATATCTTGGCGCCTAGCCTCTTTAGGTCGTTAGGGTCCAATTCAAGCCCGATAAAGAACATGAGAAATACAATCCCGAGTATCGCAAACAAGTTCAGTGTTTCTACCTCAGTGACTAGACCGGCGCCATACGGCCCAAATATCATCCCTGCAAGCAGGTATGCCAGGACTGTCGGTAAACGAAACTTGGCGAAGATCAAGCTGAGAATCACTGCCATGGGAAGCAAGACGCCTAGGCCAAACAGAAAGGCGACTTCGCTAACCACACTGTTGTTAGGTTTGCCATGATGGATTAATTAGCCTTGCAATTCCTGCGAAATCAAGCGAGTCATAGCAATCGGCGAGGCATGCCACGCTTGAGAAGACGCTACTTTACTGACTTGAGTTCTGAGGATTCGATCGAGAAGTGGCTCTGAAAGAGGCTCTTCACCACTCTCACTGTGGTCTCCTTGTGGACGCCCTTCAGCACGATGAACAGTGCCGTTATCCTGGGTTCGATGTTTATCTCATTCGCCTGCTTGAGGAACTTGTAGCAATGGTCGAAATCAGAGGATAGTATCATGTCTGAGATGCTGTCGAAGAGAACGACTATCTCTTTACCTGCGGTCGTGGCCACGGTTCGGTCGAGGGTGTCGAGCAGTATGGCGACATCATA
>JACPTA010000192.1 GCA_016193005.1 Nitrososphaerota archaeon
GCCCTGGGATGAATGCGGGGTGCTTTAATAGAACGACAAACTGCAAGCGAGGGATAGTGCTGAAGCGAGGAATCGCCAAGGTAGGGCAGGACATGCCCGAACTCAAGCCCGTGGAGACTGGGCCTCTACCGTCCCAGACAACTGGGGCCGCAAGCCCGGTCCGTGAAGTGGGAACTACACGCGGCGGGTATCATGCCACCCAGCAAGAAGAAGACTCTCGCCGCTGGAAACCCACGACTTCTAGTCGTGGGAGGATGTCACAAGCGTAATGCGGGAAGAGACCATTCTGAGATACTCGAGGGATTGACGAGTCGCTAGAGTCACCCGCGATGCGAAGAGGGGTTTCGTCGTCAGCCTTTCCCGTTCGAACGATCCACTAGCCATCGGTCGATGCGTTCCGAGGCATTGACTCGGGATTGGGTCAGCAACCCGGCCTCTCCTGATCGACCGGCATGGGCTCGAGATGCCACTTGTTCATACACTCGTTTATAACCTCAACAAGACCATTATCTCAGAGGATGGAAATCAGGGATTTAGTCCAGGCGATCATGGGGGCCCTCGTCCTGAAGCCTGATGGGGTTCTCGTGGCGAGCGCTCTCAACAACAGCTTCGCCCTCTCACAGTTCATCGGTGCGGGCGGTTTGAGCGGGTCCTACGTGGCGGCACTCGGCATCATCCACGTTCTTCTGCTTATACTGGGAGTGGGACTTCTCATAGGAGTGGGGCCAGTCACGAGCATCGCGATAGCGCTGCTTGTGGTGCTTGGCGTGGCGGGAGGCCTCTTCGCTATCGGGCAGTTCATGGAAGTCATCGGACCGCAGTTCGCATCATTATCAGGGAGCATGAACGATGCGCTCGGCTCTCTCGTTGTGCAGTCATACGTCGCGGATGTGTACATCTTTGCGCCCATCCTGATTTTGGCGGCTGGGATATTCAGGTGGCGCCATGCCACCAAGATCAGGAAGCAGAGGACTGTGAACGCAACCCAAGCGTCCCTTAGACAGCACTGCACGTTCTGCGGAGCGCGCATCGAGACTGCAGCCGCGAAATGCAAGGCCTGCGGCAGGTCGGTCTCGACGAAGATGGAGAGCTTCTGCATCGAGTGCGGGAAGCCGCTCCCGGAGGATGCCGTGTACTGCGGATACTGCGGCGCCGAGATCCTGCGTGGCGAGGAGGCGAAGTGCCAGAACTGTGAGAAGATGGTTCCTGGGTCTTCGAAGTACTGTTCCTACTGCGGCGCGAGGTTGAGACCGGGGAGGGAGGAGAAGGAAAGGGGGTACGCAGGTGGAGGAAACGGAAGCTGATGGCTTTTCATGTTGCTCACAACCCCTAGAACCTTTCGAGGAAGCCGGAAGCGTTTCAGCCTCGCGCGGTCCCGTGACTCACTCCTTGAAGCTGCACTTGGCTGACCGTGCAGGTTCCCGGAGCGAATAGAAATTCAGCGGCAGCAACATTGTTCCTTCCTAGAGCGCCTCTGCTTTGGAGCTTTCAGCCCAGTCGCCTTACAATCTTCTCGGATTTTGCCGTGCGTCATCAAAATTCCTGTGCCGGCTTTGCCATTCAAGTCTGGGCTCACCAACTCGCCATTACTAGTGGTGAGAGCTATCCTCACCCAGGACTCTCGGAGGAGCCGCTCTATCCCGCTCTTCAGAGACTATGTATCCCAAAATCCAGAATCGGGAGGCGAGGCGATTGTGTTAGGTTCAACTCTGCATTTAGCTGCAAAGGAGACTCAACTGAATCGAGTGTCCACTGAAGTCTGTGGGCTTGTTCGGCATTCGGTCGGGTTCAGACACGAAGAAAATATACTTATATAACACGTGTTACAAAGATAACATCATGGAACTAATCCATGTCAAGGTGGAGAAGAAGGTTAACGACAAGCTAGAGCACCTCGTCAGGTCTAAGGTTTACAAAAATAAGTCTGAAGCTGTCAGAGAGATGCTTGACGAACACATGAAGGAACACCCGGAGCTCTTTGTAGCTGATGAATTCAAAGAACTACTGAAGTACGCGGATAAGATGGCTAACGAGGAATTCAGGAAAAGAATGGCAGAAGGTTTGAGGGGGCCGAAGTCGGCAGCCGAGATGATAGCTGAGGAGAAAGATAGGTTCCCATGAACCGTTGCTATGTGACACTAATGTTCTAATCGCTCAATACAAGCCCACCGACCTGTTTTACCATGAATCCTTGGCTGTCACAAAGGCTCTGAAAGAAGGCGAGATAACAGGCTACACTTCGCCATTGACGTTAATTGAATCCTGCTCGTTCATGAGCCGGAATTTCCCTCAAAGAAAGGGTGAAGATGCGGAAGAGATGATCAAGCTCACCATCGCCAAGGTTATCAAGGATTTTTCTAAACTTAGACTCAGATTCGCCGACCCAACGGGTGATTACTCGTTCTCATTGAACAGTAGTCAAGAAGTTAGGATGCCAGCTCTATTTCACCAGGCTTTTGCGCTGACGACCACGGGTCTTCGAACCTTGGACCTGTTCCATCTGGCCGCTGCGAAGTACCTGAGCATGATGACAGACTCTGACCTAGGCGCATTTGTTACAGGTGACTCGGACTTTCTGTATAAGAAGAAGGAGCTTTCCAAGCTCATTGGAGTCCCGATACTCTCGCCAAAAGAGTACGTCGAGGGCTTGGGGATCTGAAAGCAACCGGATGAATTCCCGGTCACTAGACAAGGGGTGACCAGTCACTCAACGTCTGACTGAGTGACCAGACATTGCAAGCGAGCAACCACTTCCCCATCAACTAGGTGCGCCCTGCGGCTAGACGTGCCCCTCAGTTGCTCGCCTGCGGTAGGGCTGTTCAAGCCTCTTCAGGTCGTGTGGGCTGAGGTTGACGCTTGTTGACTCGACCAGCTCTTCCAGCTGACTGACGGAAGAGACACCCACTATTGGGGAGGTTACCCCCTTGTGGAGCAACCACGCCAGCGCGACCTGTGCCACGGTGGCACCTTTCTCCTTGGCGACCTCCCCAGTCTCTTCCAGCACGTCAAAGTCCTCCTTTCTGAAGTACCGCTCTCGCAGGAGCTGATCGCGGCTGTACCTCTTTCCCGCGGGCCTTGCTCCGCGTCCGTACTTTCCAGTCAGGAACCCTCTTGCAAGCGGGCTCCACGGGAGTAGGGCTATCTTCTCCTCCCTGCAGAGCGGAATCATTTCGAGCTCCTCCTCCCGGTAACAGAGGTTGTAGTGGTTCTGCATGCTGACGAACCTCTCGAGCCCGAGCGAGTCGCTCTTGTAGAGTGCCTTTGCGAATTGCCACGCCCACATGCTGGAGGCGCCGATGTAATTCACCAAGCTTGAGCGGACGAGCTCGTCGAGCGCCCTCAGCGTCTCTTCGATGGGAGTCTCGTAGTCCCACCTGTGGGTCTGATACAGGTCGATGTACCTCGTCCTCAACCTGCCGAGGGACCTCTTCAGTTCTTGCCTAACGTGCCGCCTCGATAGGCCCCTCTCGTTGGGTAACGGCCCTGTCGGGTTGTAGACCTTGCTCGCAATTACGAGCTCATCCCTTCGCCCTTGGATTGCCCGCCCGAGTATCTCCTCGGACTTGCCGTCAGAGTAGACATCGGCAGTATCGAAGAAATTTATCCCAAGGTCGATCGCGCGGTCGATGATGGGCTTCGACTTTTCATAATTGAGTGTCCAACTGAAGTTACCCGTCTTGAGGCCGCCAAACCCCATGCAGCCCAGGCAGATTCTGGAGACCGTCATTCCTGTATTGCCCAGTCTGACGTAATCCATACCAGTGGGACCTCACATCAAGACATGAGTGTCGGGGGTTCGCGGGGTCATACCCTGACCGACTGCACAGCCCTCAAGATGTACTTCGGCTCCCTGAAATCCTTCACAAGCGACTTTACTCTCTTCTGAACGACATCGGGGGGCTTCTTGCCCAAGATCACGAGACTGATCAGCTCTCCAATCTGCTCCATCTCACCCGTCCCCATCCCGAGGCGTGTCACCTCCGATACCCCTAACCTTCCCATGTTGTCGATGATGATGTTCGCCTCTTCCATTCTCTTTGCGTAGAATTCGCACTTCTTGGGTTCATAGTCGAGGAAGACCTGGTGTGACCTTGAATATCCTGACGAGCCGCCCTTCACTCTTACCCCGTAGTCAGCAAGGCTCTTTCCAAGGGCCCCGGAGTTCTTGATCACAGCCTGGGCGTATGCCTTCCCAAATTGCATCAGCTCCATCAGTGTAAGAGCCAAAGCAGCGACCCTGTTCCAGTGGATGTTATCGACGATAGCTGGGTGCAACTGGCTTGAAACCTTTCTGAAAACTTCCTCGTTGTTGGACAGGACCAGGCCACCCTGCGGCCCCGGGAAGCTCTTGTGGGTCGACCCAATGAGCAGCGAGCATCCTTCACGAAGGGGGTCTTGAAACTCTCCCCCCGCAATCAGGCCAAGGACGTGCGCACCGTCGTAAACACAGATGGCACCGGCTGCGGAATTCGAGATTTCCCTTACGGGATGAGGGAACGGCATGAAGCTTGAACCGAATACGATTAGGTGGGGTTTTTCCGACGCGATGAGCTTCTTGGTCTCCTTCGGCCTGATGTTGAACGCGTCGTCGTCGAAGGGGAAGTAAATGTTCCTCAACTCCACCAGCTTGCCAAGACCGAGGTGGGAGATGCCGGGATAGCCACCGTTCTTTGGTGAGACTGAGAGGATCTTCTCCCCCTTCTTGAGCAGCGAAAGGCAAACCCCGAGGTCGGCTACTTGACCTGAGAGTGGCCTGACGTCGGCAAACCTAGCGTTGAAGACCTTTCTCGCCAATTCCTCAGCCAGCGCTTGGACCTCATCCATGTACTTCGTGCCCCTGTAGAACTTGTCCGCGGAGCTGTACCTGTTCCCTAGGTCCGTGACGAGCATGGAACGAACCTCCTGGCTCGAATGGTTCTCCGATGCTATGAGATTGAGACACTCATTCAGCCGCCAGCTCTCGTGTTGCTTGATGGCGCCTTCCAGTCGCTCCAGATAGTGGTATGCCATCGGGTTGCTTCCAAGCGGCCTGCCCGCTGAATATATATCCTTGAAATACAATTATTTGATATTACGCTTTTATTGCGTATGATATTTGCACATAGTGCGTGCATTACGGCGTAAAAGGTTCAAAAATGGTCGGCTGGACGGGAAAAGAGAGAACGTAATGTACCCACGGCTAAAGCGTATGGGCTTTCGTCCACTGACCGGGCGGAGCCACTGGCTGCTCGTTCCGGCTAGATTCATACGACGCCTTCACGAGTCCCATTACGGGGACTCTCCTGCCGGAAATCTGGAATGTTTCCTTATGGTTGGTAAAGCCACTCCGCTCCAGCAGGGATTTCACGGCTATGGCGACGCTCGCCTTTCTGTCCGAGTTCATAACCAAGCCGCATTTTTCACACCTGAACAGGGAATAGTTGGCGCTGTGTCCTTGACCCACCGCACCGCAGCGGATGCACCACTTGGACGTGCGCCAGCTATCGACCGTGTTCAGCGTAATGTCATTATCAAAGCACCTCGCCTCCAGAATCTGCCTAAGTTTGTGAAAGGGAATTCTCATCACCGTCGTGTTGAACCTCCGCCCCTTGGGAGAGAACCGCCTCAACTTCTCAATCGCAATGTCCGCATCGTATTTGTCTGCAAGCTTCATCACCTCCCTGACCGTCTGTCCGAGGTTTGTGTTCACAAAGTTGAACTCCCTCTTCCTCAGCCGGTCAAGCTTCCTCCCGGCACCCACGGACTGGAGGAGCGCCCTCCGTTCCATCAGTTTTTTCCTTTTGACCCATATTTGCTTCCCCAAGTATGTCTGGTAGCGGATTTCTCCTGCAGGGGAGACTACGCTCACGGCCAGATGCTTGGCGTTGACGTCTATTCCGAGCATGTTCTTCCGTGGTCGGAGTTCCTTCTCCTCCTTCGAAAGGTAGGCGCAGATTTCGAGGGATGGGGTGAGACCGAATGTCTTGCAAGTCCAGCCAGTCTTCAAGAGAGACTGGAAACGTTGGAAATCTCTGTTCCTCTTGATGGGGACAGCAACTCTTCGCTTCGGGTACATCCCGAGTTCCACGAAGAAGAATCTCTTGGTCTCGAACGTCTTGCAGTTGCGGGGGACGTTGAATTTGGGTGTAATGCTGTCTACCGCAATGGCTTTTTTCCTCCAAGCCGAGCGTTCCAGGTCGCACCTGACTTGGGAGTTGAAGCCTGTAGTTTTCAGGCTATTCCACACCTTCCAGTGGAAACTCATGAAGGTTTTGCAGCCCTCGCGCTCTCGAAGGATGCGATTGTAATCGAAATGAGCCTCGTTCAGAAACGACTTCAGTGCGTCGTTCTTGGATTCAGTGGCCTCTGTCTGAAGAAGGATAGCACGCTCCACGCTTTACCAACCAGTATTTTAGACGGTCGGCGAGAATTTAAGCGCCCACAAAGGCGACTCCTCCCACCCATAAATGGTGTGGGTTTGCTCGGGCGATTTTGATGAGGCTTGCTCTCGTCGGCTTCGGGGTAGTGGGAAGGAGCTTTGCAAAGCTTCTCCAGCTCAAAGCGGGAGAGCTGGCGAGCAAGTCTGGGCTGATGCCGAAGGTGGTATGTGTGATAGACAACCACAGCTATTCCCAAGACTCAAACGGGCTGGACCTCGGCAAGGTTCTGAGCAAGAAGAACAGGTCTGGTTCCGTCGGGCTTCCGAAGAAGGGTCTTTCATCTTCCGAAATCATCAGCAACACGGAAGCGGACGTCCTCATCGAAACCACGCAGACAAACTTCAAGACCGGCGAGCCTGGGTTTTCACACATAAAGGCCGCATTCCAGTCGAAGATGAGCGTCGTAACGGCAAACAAGGGTCCTCTGGCAGTGGCGTTCCAATCCTTGACGGAGCTGGCCAGGCACAACAATGTGTACTTCAAGTTCAGCGGCGCCGTTGGGGGCGGGACTCCCATCCTCGACTTCGGGAGGTCTTGCTCGAAGGGTGATACTATAGTCAGAATCTCAGGGATCCTGAACTCAACCAGCAACTTCATCCTAACCCACATGGAGAGAGATGCTCTCGATTTCAAGTCGGCTCTCCTCTACGCCCAGAGAGAGGGGTATGCGGAGGCTGATCCGTCGCTCGATGTTGACGGCTTCGACAGCGCGGTCAAATTGGTGATCATGGTGAACTACTTGACTCCGAACAAGGTTGCGATGCGAGACGTAGATATTAGCGGGATCCGCGGGATCTCTCTCAAGGATGTCGAGAGAGCAAGGAAGACCGGCAAGGCGGTGAGGCTGGTCGCGTCCGCCGATAGCAAACTCAAGGTCTCTCCAGAGTTGCTGGACATGACCGACCCGCTCTGCGTCAGCGGCGCGTACAATGCTGTAAAGTTTGGCTGCGAATTCTCCGGCGACAAGGTAATAGTCGGAAAGGGAGCAGGGGGGATGGAGACTGCCTCCTCCATCTTGAGGGATCTCATCGACATACGCGGCATGCTAGCGGCGAGAGGGTCTACCTCATGTTAGTCTTCAAGTTCGGCGGGACGTCCGTCAAGGACGGTAAGCGTGTCAGGCACGTAGCAAAGCTGGTGGAAGCGAATCGCAAGAAGCACCTCGTCGTTGTCTGCTCAGCTCTCGACGGCGTAACCGATGAGCTGATCCACCTCTCAGAGGATGCGAGTAAAGGTGCCGAGAGGGTCGTGGAAGAAAGGCTAAGGAAGTTGAGAATCTCCCACGAAAAGGTCTTGCGAGACGCGCTTCGCAAGGAACAGTCACGAAGGAGAGTTGCGCGATTACTCTCTCCAACCCTCAACCAGCTCGAGCGGACGGCTCGTGGGGCGGCAACTCTAAGGGAGCTGACTCCACGCTCGAAAGACCTGATCCTCTCGAGTGGGGAGAGGTTGTCTGCTCCCATTGTTGCCGGAGCCTTATCCGAGGTCGGGCTGAAGGCTGATTACCTCACCGGTGGTGAGGCAGGTGTCATTACCGACGATAACTTCGGCGACGCGATGCCGCTCGTGGAGACGAGCAAGTTACAAATCCGACAGACCTTGGACCCAATGGTCGAATCGGGAACAATACCCGTTGTGGCAGGCTACATAGGATTGACCCAGGCAGGAGACCTTACGACACTAGGTCGTGGTGGATCCGACTTCACGGCCACTCTCATCGCATCAGCCCTCATGGCCGACGAGGTGTGGATATGGAGCGACGTTGATGGCCTAATGACGGCAGACCCAAGAATCGTCAAGCATGCTCGCCTCCTCAAGCAGGTATCTTATGCCGAGGCTGGAGAGATGGCAGTCTTCGGGGCGAAGGCGCTCCACCCCCGGACACTGGAACCAGTAGCTGAGCTCGGTATCCCCGTCCGCTTCAGGAACACATTCAATCCACGAAATGAAGGCACGGTGGTCAGCGCGAAGACGAATGTCGACTCAAGGAGGGTGGTGAAATCCGTCGCTCTCATCGGGGACGTTGCGATAATAACTGTCTCGGGAGCGAGCATGGTAGGTAAGCCGGGAAGCGCTGCAAGAATCTTTGATGTTGTGGCCAAGAGTGGATCCAATATCCTCATGATCTCTCAGAGTGTCTCGGAGTCGAACATCGGTATGGTCGTGAAGAGGGCGACCGCTCAGAAGGCTGTCAACGCGTTGGAGATTGCACTTCTTGGCGAAGGGGGTCTAAAGCAGGTACTCTTGGAGGATGACGTCAGCGCAATTGCCGTCATAGGAGGCGGGATGAGAGGCACCCCGGGCATCGCTGCGAAGGTCTTTGGCGCAGTCTCCTCAAGGGGAATCAATGTAAGGATGATTGCCCAAGGCTCTTCTGAACAGAACATTTCATTCTGTGTCGACCAGAAAGATGGGAAGCAGACAGTGGCCTTGATCCATTCCGTTTTCGAACTCGATGATAAGAGCCAGGGATAGCTATCCGTACCTGTACCTTACGCCATGCCCGTCCCTTTCATGGTTGAAGACCACCATTTCCCTGGGACCGATGGCACCGCATGCGCCACACGCGACGCAGGCGACGTGGTCGAACCTCACCCTGGCCTCTGAAACTTCCCTCAGCGTCAGCTGATAAGCCATCCTCTTCAGTGACCCTCCCGCCCCCTTTTTTTCACCCCCCATGACTCTCAGGTTATATTCGTACAGATCCTTAAACGAGGCGAAGACCCCCTTCGGGGTAAGAATGGTGTAGCAGTTCACGGGGCAGGCCGGAATCCAAGGCTTTGTGATCGACTTCGAGGCGAGGTCGAAGTCGACTACTATGTGGGAGTAGGACTTGTCCTCGTCGTAGTTCAGCAGGCTGGTCCTCATCTGGACTTCCTGTATTGCGTCCTTAGAGTTCACGCCGGTCCTACCGCCCTCAATCTTCATCTTCTTGGAGAAGACGCTCGTGGAGAAGATGATCCTGGGAAGAAATTGGTACACGAAACCGCTCTCCGCGAAGAAGCTATCCCTCCCCGAGCGGTTGACGTCTTCGTAGATAGGCGCCAACAGGTCGCGATATCTGGAGAGGTTTGACGCCCTGAAAGAACCCGATTCATTCGCTTGGAGGTAAGTCTCTGCAGCCATGATTCCTGAAGCGATGGCCCTTCTCATGCCGTCGATTAGCGGCCCTATCTTCACGAATGTGCCGAGCGCGTCGCCCGTGACGAGGAACCCGTTTGTGTACGGCCTCCGGAGCATCGTCTTGTAGCCCTTCGGAATGTTATGTGCCGAGTATTCCACCATCTCTGCTCCTTCCAGCAGAGCTCTGACCATTGGGTGAGCTTCGAACGATTGTAAGATCTCGAGAGGCTTTCCAATGATATCGAAGTGCTCCGTGGTCGCCCTTATCATCGAGTCCATTGAAATGACGATCCCTACCGAGAGAGTGTCGGCGTTCGTGTAGATGAAAGCCCCACCACCCACACCCTTCATGAAACTGCCCAGGTAGAAGATCGCTCTCCCCTCGCCCCTGGACAGCTTGAACCGGCTTTCGATCGCCTGAGGGTCGACCTTGTATACCTCCTTGATTCCCTGATAGAGCCCTCTCGGGACTAGCCTCCTTCTCATGCCTGCCATCTCGACAAGGTTCGACGTAACGCCAGAACAGTCCACCACGAGCTTTGCCCTCAGCTCCTCGTTCGTGGTCCTTACCCCCACGACCTGCTCTCCCTCTATCAGGAGCTCCTCGACCGTTGTCTGGCTCGAGAGCATAGCCCCCGCATCTACAGCCTTGTTCGCGAGCCACTGATCGAATGGTCTCCTGAGTACCGAGTAGTCGTGCCCCGTCTCAAACTCGAGGTTCAGCAATCCCACCCGGGATGCGACCGAATCCCGCGAAAGCCTGTAGACCATGTACTCCCCTTTCTCCCAATTCGGGTCCGAGAGGAGGTTCACCTCGTGCGAGATGATCTTCCTTTCTAGTGGGGCATCCCTCTCAAAATCGGGGAGGAGGTTGATCAGACCGTAATGACTTGTGAAGGCACCATACAACACGCCCCCGGTCATGTTTCTCTCGCCTGGAACCCTTGACTTCTCTAGGATGAGGGCATTGGCGCCCCTCCTGGCGAGAGTGAGGGCGCAGGCCGAACCGGCCGGTCCTGCACCGACGACGATTACATCGAATTCATTTCCCAGAGCCACCACTCTCCAACCTTTCGATCATCTCTGGGAGGAACTCGTAGACGTCGGCGACAATTGGATAGTGCGCTATCTGGAATATGGGGGCGTTTGGATCAAGGTTGACCGCAACTATCCTCTTCGACTTTTGCATCCCCACCTTGTGCTGGAGTGCCCCACTGATGCCCAGGGCGAAGTAGACCGATGGGCTTACCGTCGTCCCAGTCTGCCCTACCTGGTTCTCCTTGGTGATTGAACCTTCGAGTTCCTTCAGTTCTGCGTATATTAACGCGCGAGAGGCTCCTATCTCAGTCTTCAACCCGTATCTCCGCTCAATGGCCTCCTTCAGTTTCAGTGCCAGCACATACGCGTCTCTCGGATTCCTCGGGTTGCCATCCTTGTCCCTCAGCGACCCCAGGCCCAGACTTACCACAACCTGCGCGTCCTTCAGGTTGACCCCCGTCCTCGGAAGCTCCCTGATCTCCTTGACTATGGCGGAGTAGACCCTGTTCGGCTCATGAACTTCAACTCTTTCGATCTTCCCTTTCCTCGACCAATCAGCTTCCGAGGGCCTGAAATTTCCCGGACGAATCGTCGCCATTTGCGGCCGGTGTCTCGGGGTGTAGATCTTCGCCACCCTAGTCCCGAAGTCGGGCCGAATCTGAATCATTAGGTTCTTGAACGTCTCTTTGAGCTGGGGGTTGTAGTAGTCTTCCACCTCAAGCTCGATATTGTCGGTGGCGAGGCCCGTTCGCACCCTGTAGGCCAGCCTAGGAGCAAGGTCCTTCCCTATCTCTGTGGCAAGGAAGATGAACGCGTTTGGCTTTCTCTCTCTTACCAAGGAGGCGAGGATATCTATGTATCTTAGGCTGAAGTAGTTCGCTAGCGAAGGATGGTCGACGCAGATCACCTCGTCGGCACCATACGCAACAGCCGCGCCTGCAATATCCCCCAAGTCATGACCCATGATTAGCCCGACGAGCCGCTGTCCGAGTTTGTCGGCCACCTTCCTCCCTGCAGCGAGGAGCTCGAGCGACTCCTTCGAGAGCTGGTTGCCCTCCCTTTGGAGGTAGACCCAGACATCCCTGTAATCTAGGAGCGCTTCGCTCATCACATTCCACCCAAGGAAAACCACGAATTCATTCGTGGCAGAAATTGGTGCTTGAATTGGTCCCCACTATTTGGATTGTTGGTTGGCGAAGGATGAACCGCGCTATTCTTCTTCAGACTGAAGCGACGGAATCCAAGAACGCCATTCTGACTTCCTTTACGGATATGGCTCTCTCCGAATATAATCGCATCCTTGCAGAGCGCGAAGGTTGCAAGACCTATGGGCTGACTCCATCTCTCGAGATTGTTGCATATCTCTCCAAGGAAGACAAGGAAAATCCCCAAAGAAGAAACCTGCTCGGGATAGACATCAATGCAAAGCACCTGGCCGTGGGTGTCGTCTCCCCAACAGGCAGAATTCTGTATCAGACTTACTTTGGGAAGCAGATGTGGGTCAGGCGGAAGCATCTGATGGAGCGAAGGAGTATTCTGCAGTCCATTGGCGCCAAGAGAAAACTCGAGCGGTTGAAGACAAAGGAATCTGATTTTGTCTTTACCAACCTTGGTCAGACTGTCAGAGAGATAATCATTCTTGCCAAACGGTTTGATGCAGATATTGCGATTGAGAAGCTGAGGCGATTCTCTCACAAGGGGCGCAGGTTCAACAGAACCGTGATGAGAATCCCCTTTTACAAATTGAAGCAGATTCTGCAGGCTAGATGCTTCGATAATAACATCACGCTGAATATGGTGAATCCTTGGCACACGTCCAAGCGGTGCAGCCGTTGCGGTGCAGTCGGCAGTGGACATGACCGGGCCAACTATTCCATGTTCAGATGTACGGCCTGTGGATTGCTCGTGAATTCGGACAGGAAGGCGAGTGTGGCCATAGCCGTGAAAGCCCTGCTGGAGCGGAGTGGCTTTACCAACCATAAGACACTCCAGATTTCCCACAGGAGAGCCCTCGTAATGGGGCTCATGAAGGCGTCGGATGAAACTGGCCTGGAAGTGGCTGTGCCTTCGCCGGGTCGGTGGACGAAAGCCCATGTGCCTTGGCAATGGGTACATTACGCGAACAACTCGTCTTGGAGCATCGCTAGCGAGAACTCGGAGACAATTCCCTGATTTCGAAACTCTTCCTGCTTCTCAGTGGGGAGCGTGTTCGCGAGGTCCCCCCTTTCGAAAGGCCCGTACTCTGCACCCTTGTGCTGAAACTTCTCAACCTTCTGCGAGAAGACTAGGCTCCTCCCGACAACCTTCTGCACTGGGGCCCTTCCCATATCGACACCTGGTCCCACGATCGTGGGCGAGCCCGCCAATCCAAGCCTTGAGGGCTCTGCTCCGATCTCATCGGCGGTCCACTTCATAGGCTGCGGGACCTTGGCTTTGTAGCTGTTACCCCTTGCGAGGATCAGGTGATTCGGGTCTGGTGCTCGAGGACTGTATTCCGGGGCGATGGTAAGCAGCGCGGGGGGCTTGATCTCGAGTTTCTGGACAAGCCTCCCAATCTTCCTCTCCGCCTGGATTGTGAGCGACAACGGGTCGATATCGAAATCCTCGACATACGTGACATGAGGCAGGTCGACGCCCAGCATCTCCGCAAGCGACTCCGCAACTTGGGGCCCCACACTCCCCGTCTCGCCGTCTGTAGTCTTTATCCCCGAGAGAACGACGAAACGCCTTATTCGCTCCTTCTCTTCCTCGAGCAGTCTTGTTGCCTCGGCAGTCTCCAGCTTCCCTTTCAGGAACGTCTCGACTATACTGTCCTTGGCGGCCGCCAGCTCGGAGTAGACCCTGTTCGTCAGAAGGTTCGCATCGTAGAGCCCCTTAGCCTTAATCCTCACTGCATCAGAGTAGCCGGCGCCCTTGATGGAATCGCGTAGATCGTCCAGCGCTCTTTCGTGCCTCTCGATGACCCTCTTCACACCCAGCGACACCGCGTACGAAGTTGCAAGGGTATCTGCTCCCGCCATCCTCCTGTCGCTCAAGATGACCTCCTCGTCAACCCCAAAGACCTCAGCCCGGTAGAGGGGCTTCATTATCGGAGTCAGTTTGACATCGGGGCCCATCGAGATGGCTGTCACCTTACCACCAACCTTCCTCTTCACAAAGTCGGCAGCCTCTACAGCCTTGAAGTCATGCGGGTTCATCACGATATCCATCTCTTCACGCCTGAGGACACCGCCTACGGTGACAACCTTGGTCGTCCTCGCGGGCACTCCCTTTAGCAGAGAGAAGATCAGCATACCGACCTGTTTCGACGCTCCTCGAAATTGCTATTTTAAGGATATTGAAAATCAGAGGGCCGGAAGGGCCGCAATACCTTCGCCAATGGCCGTGACGCCTTTGGTGAACGCGCCCTTCTCGGGCCCGTCGAGGTCGAGCTCGAATATCCTCTCGACCCCATCTCTGCCCAGCGTCAGCGGGACGCCTATCGAGACACCAGAGAAGCCATACTCCCCGTCCAGGTAGGCAGAGGCTGGGAGGACTTCTCTTCTGTCATCTATGACCGACTTCACCATCCTGGCAATGGCATTCCCTGGAGCGTCCACGGTTGCTCCCTTCTTGGCGATTACCTCAATCGCTATCTTCCTTGTGCCCTCGATAGCTTCCGCCATCTCCTTCTCGTTAAGGAGCGCGGTTAGAGGCACTCCTCCCACCGTGGTGTACCTGCCTAGGGGTAACATGTTCTCTCCGTGTTCACCTATCACCAGCGCGTTTATCGACGACCTAGAGACGCCGAGCTTCTTGGACAGGATGTACTTGAAGCGCGAC